>JAGCPK010000134.1 GCA_017965725.1 Prevotella sp. | reverse complement strand
TCATACTCTTCTTCAGTTGCATCTCTCCCTGAGAATCTGTCAGTCGCAAGATCTCATTATCTAATAGCAACGGCTCCTCGTGACCGGCATTGAAATAGCGCAACATGCCTGTCTCCGTATCGATGACACCCACAAAGAGCAGAGCCAGGGCTCCGAAGAGCCAGATCTGTTTCTGTCTGGCTACCTCTTCCTGTTGCTTCGTCAGCAGTTCCACGTTTTCTACTATCGTCGCCTGTTCCTCAGCATCCAGTTGCTTGGCCAGTGCCAGGGCATGATCCAGAGAGTCGCATATCTGCATGCCCACTGTTGCGGCAGTATCTCTGCGTCCTGCCCGCAGGTTGGCTTGGTACTTCTTCAACAACAGTTCTTGTATGTCATCTACCGATATAGCACTTTCCTTCTGCTTCAACATGGTGTTAAGACTGCTGTAATTGTCAGCAGCCTCGTTCCATCTGTCGGCAGCAACGAGGTAGTCATTGCCATTGATCTTTCCCTCTGGCGTCTTGCTAAACATGGTGCCTTTGAAAGCCTCATACACTTTCGCTGCCTCTTCTTTCTTTCCAAGACCTTCCAGGGCGATGGCCTGATAGATGTCGAATCGCGCTAATTGTTTGTCGATGTATTCGGTATTAACATCCGTGCGTTGTTCGTATTCGTTCAGTATCTCACCAAAGTGACCCGTCCACTTCATGGCTGCCTGGTAATTCTTTGTGTAATTACAGAAATAGGCGATGTTAATCAGTCCTGCGATGGCATCCTTATAGGCAGCATCGCTATGGCTGTTGCTGATGTTTTCCTGATGTTTCTGATAGGCACGTTTAAAACCGTCTTCTGCATCATTGCCACCATTGTCGGAAACAGCCTGACAACAACCAATGTAGATGAGCAGGTTCATGTAGTCGCTGGTGGTGTCACACTTCAGTTCTTCCAGCCTTTGTGCTGCAGGAACGGCTATCTTGAGCGCACCCTTATAGTCGCCTTTCACACTGAGCAGATTTGCCAATCTGCAAGCGGTCTTAGCGTAGATGTCGAGGTCTTCTTTGGTGGTGGAATTGCCAACGGCTTCGAGTGTAGTGTTCCAATAGAACTGTGCCATGCGCGTCTTTTTCATCCTGTCGCTGGCATAGCCTTTCCAGTAGTACGCCTCTGCCTGAGTCAGACATCCTGCTTTCTCAAGACTGTCTGTGAGTATTATCAGCCTGTTGAAGTCTCTTGCTTTGTGGACAGATTCAATCATGCGCTCAGCCTTGGCGCTTTGTTCCTTACTAGGTCTATTGGTGCATGCCGTTGCCAATATGATGGCCATGATGACTAATATCCAAAACCTTGATTGTTTCATAACTACATTTTAGTTTTAGTTTTCTTTTGCTGGCAAAGATACGAAAAATACAGATAACTTCCAAATGTTCTGAAGACATTTTTCCCTTGTCTTACATTCTTCATCACAAAAACAAAGGGGACTGCCTTATTGTGCAGCCCCCATATAGAAAGATAGTGTAGTGTTGTTTTTTTATACCAGATGCTCGATGAGGTCGGCACGATCGCCAGGGAGCATGTCGATGACGGGAATCTCAATCATCGTGTAACAGCCTGGCTGCAGGCGCATGGAAGCGCGGGCCACGTTGACGAGCACCTGTCCTGTAAGAGCAGGGTTGTTGATGCTCATATTGAACTCCAGGCGCTGGTTCTGTGTCTTGCCGCTGACACCCTTGCGAACGAGGTTCACACCATGTCCCATATCGCGCACATCATCGACACTCTCCACTTGGAACACATGGGTCTCGTCAGAGGCGAAATAGGGGTCGGCCTTGATATCCTTTGTCACCTGCTCCAGTGTAAAGCCATCCTCCAACTCAACATACACCATACGGCGGTGAATGCCCTCACCGAGGGGAATCGTCATTGAAAGGGCATTCTTCACACCAGCCTTTGAGCGAACGCAGACGCTGTGACCCATCGACATGCCAGGTCCGAAGTTGGTGTAGGAGAGTCCTTTGGGAGCGAGGCTCTGCATCAGGGTACGTACGATAGAGTCAGAACCTGGATCCCAGCCAGCAGCGATGACGCTGACGGTATCGGTCTGCTTGTTGATCTCCATCAGACGCTCACGGTATCCACGGATATTGGTGTGAATATCGAATGAATCGACGGTGTTGATGCCGAGGGGCAGGATCTGCTTGGCATATTCCTCGCAGGAACGGGTAGGCGTGGCAAGGATAGCCACATCGACATCCTTCAGTTCGCGGATGTCTTTCACCACTTCATAATCTGCGAGTTCTGCAGGTTTGTTGGCTGCACCATTGCGACGCACAATGCCTGCCACTTCGAAATCGGGGGCTGTCTCCAGTGCCTCGAGTGCATACTTTCCGATGTTGCCGTAACCGACAACGGCTGCTCTGATTTTCTTCATATTTAAGTGATTTTGGTTGTTTCTTTTAATTTCGGTTGCAAAAGTACGGTTTTTCGTTGAGATACGTAACATTTTGGTCTAAAAACTTTCTAAAATCTTTCGTTTTGTGATAATCGCTCAGGTTTTGGGGCCAAAATACAATAAATTGTCAGTTATGTGCGTTTATTTAGCAGTATATATACTAAAATGTAAGTTATGATAGAATACATCAAGGGTGAGTTGACAGAACTGACCCCCGCGCTGGCAACTGTTGAGGCTGCCGGAGTAGGTTACGGGCTGAATATTTCGCTGAACACGTTCAGTGCCATACAGGGAAAGAAAGAGGTGAAACTCTATGTCCATGAGGCGATACGAGAGGACGCCTACGTGCTTTACGGTTTTGTCAACAAAAAGGAGCGTGAGATGTTTGAACTGCTCATCACCGTGAATGGGGTGGGAGCGAACACGGCACGGATGATGCTCTCAGGGATGAGCGTAGCGGAACTCTGCAACGCCATCTCAACGGGAAATGCCAAATTGATACAGAGCATCAAAGGTATCGGAAAGATGACGGCGCAGCGTATCATCGTGGATCTGAGGGACAAGATTGTGGCTCTTGGCATTGCTGATGAGATACCCGCTGGTGGACAGATGCAGGCTCCTGTGAACAATCAGGTGAAGGACGAGGCAGTGTCAGCCCTGACGATGTTAGGCTTCTCGCCTGCGCCCACACAGAAGGTGGTGCTCCAGATCCTACAGGAACAGCCCGACCTGCCCGTGGAGCAGGTGGTGAAACTGGCACTGAAACAGATAAAGTGAAAAAGTGAAGCGAGTCGTATATATTGTCTTGATTCTGTTGAGTGTGGCGGCGCTGGCCGTGACACCTCCGCAAGATCGCAAAGTTCAGCCGCAGTCGAAGGTTGCGGATGATGACGATATTCCCGACTCGCTGTTGCATGCCCGTTGGAAGATCCAGAAGACTGCTCCCATCGAGGTGGCAGATCTTGACTCCTCGGCTCTCGACCTGCATCTGCCTGACAATATCAAGCAGGCCGTGGAGTACAACGACTCGTTGAACATCTACGTCATTGGTTCGAAGATTGGCGATTCCTACCTGAATGCCCCCGTGCTGATGACACCAGAGGAATACCTTAAATGGAGCGAGAAGCGTTCTATGCACGACTTCTTCCGCAAAAAGGAGTCGGAGAACGTGACCAATGAGGGTAAGGATATGTTCTCGTTGATGGATATGCACTTTGACCTCGGACCTGCAGAGAAGATCTTCGGACCTGGTGGTGTGCGCATTAAGACGCAGGGATCGGCAGAGTTGAAGTTGGGTGCGACGCTGAAGAACATCGAGAACCCTTCGCTGCCTATCCGTAACCGCAAGACCACCAGTTTCGATTTCGATGAAAAGATCAATCTCAGCGTGAATGGTAAGGTGGGTGATAAGGTGAACATGAACCTGAACTATAACACGGATGCCACCTTTGATTTCGATACGCAGAACCTGAAACTGAAATACGATGGTAAGGAGGACGAGATCATCAAACTCGTGGAGGCTGGTAATGTCACCTTCCCCTCGAACAACTCGTTGGTGAAGGGAGCCAGCAGCCTCTTTGGTATCCGTACCGACTGGCAGTTTGGTAAACTGAAGTTGCAGACGGTGCTCTCACAGAAGAAATCAACCACGCAGAGCGTCTCGTCGAAGGGCGGCACACAAACGACTCCCTTTGAGATTAACGCAGCCGACTACGAGGAAAACCGCCACTTTTTCCTCTCGCGCTATTTCCGTGACCGTTATGACGGAGCCATGTCGAGCCTGCCCAACCTGACAACAGGTATCGAGATTAACCGTGTGGAGATATGGATTACCAACAAGACAGGTACCACCACCAATACCCGTAACATCATTGCCCTGACCGACCTTGGTGAGAATGCTCAGGTGAGCAACAGCCGATGGGATCTGACAGGCATGGGTGTACCGTCGAATGCCGCTAACACGGAGTATGCTGCGATGGTTAGCACCTATGCTGAAGCACGCGACATCGACCAGACGAGTACCGTGCTGGCAGGCATCCCCGGGTTCGAGGGCGGTGTGGATTACGAGAAGTTGTCGAGTGCCCGTCTGCTGACGTCTTCGGAATATACTGTCAACAAGTCGCTTGGCTATATCTCGCTGAAAACAGGACTCCAAACAGATCAGGTGTTGGCTGTGGCCTATGAGTTCACCGCAGGTGGACAGACTTATCAGGTGGGCGAGTTTGCCAGCGACAATACGGAGACCTCGAAGGCTCTCTTTGTGAAAGCGCTGAAGAACACGTCGAACAACCCGAAGCAGGGCAACTGGGACCTGATGATGAAGAATGTCTATTACCTCGCTTCAAAGGTGGATAAGACCAAGTTCCGCCTCGACATCAAGTACCAGAGCGATACAGCAGGTGTCTATCTGACCTATATCCCTGACCAGCGAGTGAAGGACCGTACGCTGCTGAAGATGTTGGGTTGTGACCGTCTGGATAATAATAATAAGGTACACGCGAACGGTTACTTCGACTTCATCGAGGGTTACACTGTGAGCAATGGTCGTGTGTTCCTTCCTTCGGCAGAGCCCTTTGGCGACTATCTGCGCAGGCAGTTGGTGAACGGAGGACTGTCACAGGCGGAGGCTGATAAATATGTTTTCGACGAACTCTACGACTCGACGAAGACGGTGGCGAAGCAGATGGCGGAGAAAGACAAGTTCCTGATGATGGGACAGTATAAGGGTACGAGTGCTAACGTCATCTCGCTCAATGCCTACAACGTACCACAGGGCTCTGTGGTAGTGACGGCTGGTGGCGTGACGCTGCAGGAAGGCTCTGACTACTCGGTAGATTACTCCGCAGGTGAGGTGACCATCCTCAACCAGAGCATCATTGATGCCGGCACGAATGTCAACGTGTCGCTGGAGTCGAACACCGACTATGGCATGCAACGCAAGACGATGTTGGGCGTGAACTGGGAATATGACTTTTCGAAGAACTTCCAGATTGGTGGTACGTTGATGCACCTCTCCGAGCAGGCACTCACCTCGAAAGTGTCGATGGGTTCAGAGCCGTTGCGTAACACCATCTGGGGTGTCAACGTGAACTGGAAACAGGAGAGCCAGTGGCTCACCTCCATGCTCAACAAGATACCTTTCCTCCATGTGACGCAGCCCTCGCAGATCACCTTCACAGGTGAGTTTGCGCAGTTGATAGCAGGCACGGCGGGTGGTACCCAGGACAATGCCTCCTATATCGACGACTTTGAGAATACCAAGAACCTCATCGATGTGAGCAGTCCGAAACTGTGGACACTCTCGAGTGTGCCGACGATGTTTACGGAATATAGCGACAAGACAGGTGTGAGCAGTGGTTACAACCGTGCCCGACTGGCGTGGTATAATGTGGATCCAATCTTTACCCGTCGTTCCTCGACACTCACGCCCAGCCATATCAAGAGCGACCTCGAACAACTCTCCAACCACTATGTGCGTGAGGTATATGTGAAGGAACTCTATCCCAACCGTGACCAGAGCACCTATAACGGTGCTACCTCGACACTGCCCATACTGAATCTGGCCTACTATCCAGAGGAGCGTGGACCCTATAACCTGACGCGCGACCTGAACAGCGACGGAACACTGCGACAGCCAGAGACAAAGTGGGGTGGTATGATGCGTAAACTCGAGACGACCGACTTTGAACAGGCGAATATCGAGTATATCGAGTTCTGGATGCTTGACCCCTTCATCTATAGCCGTCAGGAGGGAAATGCCTCTGACTACAGCGGTGACCTCTACTTTAATATTGGTGAGGTGAGCGAGGATATCCTGCGCGACGGTAAGAAATTCTACGAGAGTGGTATGCCTGTGGATGATGTTAGCAGTTTCACGACGACACAATGGGGAAAGATTCCGCAGCAGGCCACACAGACTTACGCCTTTGCCACCTCGAAAGGTACGAGAGAGCGGCAGGATGTCGGTTTAAACGGTTTGAACGATACTGAAGAGCAGGAGTATGGAGCCTATAAGGAATGGCTCGATGCCCTGGGAGGTATCGTCACCAACGACAGCGTGCTCCAGTCGTGGCGTAGCGACCCTGCTGGTGACAACTACCACTATTTCCGTGGCTCTGACTACGATGATGAGCAGAAGAGCATCCTCGACAGATATAAACTCATCAACAACCCGCAAGGAAACTCACCCGATACCGATGACCGTACGGAGAGTTACGACACGAGTTACAAGACAGGACCCGATGTGGAGGATATCAACCAGGACTTCACCCTCAACGAATATGAACGCTACTATCAGTATAAGGTACATATCAGTCCTGAGATACTGGATGCCTACCGAAACGGGGCGGCGCCTGCCGACTGCTATATCACCGATATGCGTACCAGTGGCGTGAAGTTGCGTAATGGTGACACCACCAGCGTCAACTGGTATCAGTTCCGTATCCCCCTGACACGGTATGAGCGTAAGGTGGGTGGCATCTCCGATTTCACCAGCATCCGTTTCATGCGAATGTTCATGACCAACTTCCAGAAGCCCATCGTGCTGCGCTTTGGCTCTCTCGACCTGGTACGTGGCGAGTGGCGTATCTACAAGCAGAGTCTATCAACGGGAGCAGAGACGGGCACACTGGCAGTGAGTGCTGTGAACATTGAGGAGAACAACGACAAGATACCTGTGAATTATGTATTGCCTCCAGGCATTACCCGAGTCACTGACCCCTCGCAGCCACAACTCGTGGAGAACAACGAACAGGCCTTGGATATGGTGGTGAGAGATCTGAGTCATGGTGAGGCAAAGGCGGTGTATAAGAATACCTCCCTCGACCTGCGACAGTACAAGCGTATGCAGATGTTCACCCATGCCAACCACCTCGTGCCTGACGTGACAGGGTTGCAAGACAACCAACTCGCCGTGTTCATCCGTCTTGGAAGTGACTATAAGAGCAACTACTACGAATACGAGATACCTCTGAAGTTGACGCCCGACCGCAGCGACTATAACCGCTATTCCACCACTGACCGTCGTCAGGTGTGGCCGGAAGAAAACATGCTCGACATCGCCCTCGATGTGTTTACGCATCTGAAGAAGGAACGCAACAAGGCCAAGGCATTAGGCACGGCCTCCTATAATCAGGTGTTCACCGACTACGATCCAGATCGTCCTGGTAATAAGGTGAGCATCCTCGGTAACCCGTCACTCGGTGAGGTGAAGGCGATGGTGGTGGGTGTCCGTAACATCTCTGGTGAGACAAAGTCGGGTGAGGTGTGGGTCAACGAACTCCGTCTCTTGGAGAGCAACAACGACGGTGGTTGGGCAGCCTCTGGTGCGATGAATGTTCAACTCTCAGACTTTGGTACCGTCAACATCACGGGTCGTTATATCGGCGACGGCTTTGGCGGCCTGGAGGAGAGTGTGATGCAGCGCAGCACCAATACGGAGAAACAGTACTCCGTGACCACTTCGTTGGAACTGGGTAAGTTCTTCCCAGACAAGGCGAAGGTCTCGGCACCGATCTATTACTCTGTGACGAAGGAGGAGGTGAGACCACGCTATAATCCGCTTGACACTGACATGCACCTCGATGATGCCTTGGAGGCGGCTGCCAACAAACATGAGCGGGATAGTATTGAGAGTATGGCAGTGACGAAGACCACCAACACGAATTTCGCCCTGTCGAACCTGCGCTGGGGCCTGAAGACGAAGCGTCACCCCATGCCTTACGATCCTGCAAACTTCTCCTTCTCCTATAGTCACTCGCACCGTTATACCTCGGGTGAGACCACCGTCTATGAGAAAGAAGACCAGTGGCGCGGCTCTCTCAACTACTCTTATTCGCCTGTCTATAAGACCTGGGAGCCGTTCAAGAATCTGAAGGGTAAGTCGAAGTGGCTGAACTTCCCCAAGGCCTTCGGCCTGAACTACCTGCCACAGAGCATCTCGTTTAATTCGGATATCTCGCGTAACTACTTTGAACTGCAGGAGCGCGATCTGGAGAGTCTTGAGAACCAGAACCTGCCGCTCACCTTCAGTGAACAGTTCTTGTGGAACCGTGACTTCTCGCTGCGCTGGGACTTCACGAAGAACCTGCACTTCAACTTCCAGAGTGCCACCCATGCGGAGATTGAGGAGCCTTACACACCTGTCAATAAGGATCTCTATCCCGATCGTTACTCTGCCTGGAAAGACTCTGTGAACCAGAGCATCCGTAACCTTGGAACACCGCTCGACTACCAGCAGCAGGTGACGGCCTCTTATCAGTTGCCGCTGAATAAACTGCCCATCTTCGACTGGCTCAACAGCGATGCGTCCTTCACCTCCAACTACTCATGGGTGCGTGGTACGAAACTCGAAGACGGCACCACGCTGGGCAACACGATCAGCAGCCGTCGTAACCTGAACATCAACGGTGCCATCAATATGGAGACGCTCTACAACCACTTCCCCTTCCTCAAGAAGGCCAATGAGCGTTTCAAGAAAGCCATCCCCAAGAAGACGCCACAATCCAAGAATCAGCAATCCAAGAATGCTCAGGCCAACAATTCGCAAGGCAAAAATTCACAGGCCAATAATCCGCAGGGCAGGAACCCGCAGAGAGCCAACGGGCCGAGGGATTCCGTTGCCACAGAGAAAGCCTCTTCCGCAGAGAAAGCGCTTCCCAGAGCCAGGAACTCCTATCAGCGCGAGATTAAACTCAGTCCTGATACAACGATTACCGTGGCCCATAATAAGAAATCGAAACGTCTCAATGTGACTGCCCGTACCAAGGATGGCAAGCCATATAACATCAGTTATAAGGTCATCGACGAGAACAAGATCCTTATCAAGTCGAAGGATACCGTGGAAATCAAACTCTCCGTCGTGGCGAAGACCCCCTCCGAGAACCAGTGGTGGTATAAGCCAGCGCAGAGTGCCGCCCGTCTGCTGATGATGCTGCGCAGCATCAATATCTCCTTCCGCAGCCAGTACTCCATGATGCTGCCCGGCTTCCTGCCGAATGTCGGCGATGTCTTCGGACAGCGTTCGTCTGGCGGACTCTCCCCGGGCCTCGACTTCGCCTTCGGCACCATTGGCGACAGTTATCTTAATAAAGCATTGGACAACGGATGGCTGCTCTTCAACGACAATGTGGCTACACCTGCCACCATCAACAGCAGCAGCGACCTGCAGTTGCGGGCCGTCATCGAGCCGATACGCGACCTGAAGATCGACCTCAACGCCTCGCGTACCGATACCCGTGCCAAGAGTATCCAATACATGTATGCAGGTATGCCCACCACCCACAGCGGTACCTTTAACATGACGACAATCTCGTTGAAGGGTGCCCTCGAGGGTATGGGAAATGCCAACAACGGCTACCGCTCGAAGACCTTCGAGAAGTTCTGTGCGTTGCTGCCGACGTATGCCGAACGTGTTGCAGCCCAATATCCTGAGGCTGGCACGGTGGTGGGCGGCTCTGTCGTCGGACAGGTGAATCCCTATAGTGCCGACGTGATGATTCCCGCCTTCCTCTCTGCCTATACCTCCAGCGGACGGGGCTCACTCGATATCTTCCCTGCCCTCATGAAGATGTTGCCCAACTGGACCATCCGTTATGCAGGACTGGCAAAACTCACGTGGTTCAACAACCACTTCAAGTCGTTTAATATCAACCACGCCTACAAGTCCGTGTTCAGTGTCGGCTCCTACGCCTCCTACAGTTCCTGGCAGGAGTATATGGGTGGCCTCGGCTTCACCACCGACCAGACCTCGGGCATGTTACAGCCCTCTTCGATGTATAATGTCTCGACGGTGAGCATCAACGAGTCGTTCTCCCCGTTGCTGGGTGTCGATGCCACGTTCCAGAACGACCTGACGGCGAAGGTGGAGTATCGCACCACCCGTGTGCTGAACCTCTCGATGACGAGTGTGCAGATCAACGAGTCACGTTCCAACGACTTCGTCGTGGGTCTCGCCTATAAACTCAAGGACTTCAATCTCTTCGGGGCTGCTGGCAGTCGTAAGGTGAAGAAGGCCCAGTCGCGCAAGAAAGGGGGGAACAACGATAACAACTCCAATAATTCGAATTCAAAGAATACCAGCAGTTCGCGTGGTGTTAACCACGACCTGAACATGCGTCTCGACGTCTCCTGGCGCAAGCAGGCTGCCATCACCCGCGACATCGCCAGCGGCACCTCCGCTGCCTCTTCTGGCAACTCTGCCCTGAAGATCTCCTTCATGGCTGACTATACCCTGAGTCGCCTGCTGACGCTCTCAGCCTACTATGACCAACAGACAAACACCCCGTTGCTCTCATCATCCAGTTACCCGACAACGACTCGTGACTTCGGCCTCTCCGTCAAGTTCTCCCTTACACGATAAAATTAATATTAAAAATCCCGAAATGCTTGGCCGTTTCGTGATTATTGTTTATATTTGCGAACAAATAGTAATGTTTAACTCAAAAGTTATATGAGGATGAAAAGATTACTACTACTTATATTTGCGGTTCTGCTGATGAATAGTCTGCAGGCGCAGACATCGAAGGTGAACGTAACCATCGACGGCCCAGGTGTCGTGGATGAATACCTGACGGTGGACAAAGACGGAAAGAAGCAACTCAAGTTGAAGGCTGTGCCCAGCAAATTCCTTGGTAATGTATCTTTTGACGGTTGGAGTGGCGATGCTACTGGCACGAGCGAAGAGCTGATTGTCTCACCAGACAAGGCTCAGAATATCCATGCTACCTTCACCTATCACCGCCCCACAAAGCAATACCCGCTTCTGAACCTCAAACAGTCATGGGCTGACATGGGCAAGCCGATGTACGTCGAAGAACCTGGACTATGGGAAAGTGAATGGGGAACGGCAGGCCGTGGCTATTCCTATCTGCCTGTTGACTATAACCGAGATGGCTATATTGACTATGTTGACTTCCCCAAAAAGGGAGGCATGGGTATTGACAATCATCGTGAGAATGCGCGATTCAGACTTGGAAAGCCAGATGGCACAATGGATGAAGACCCCTTGAATGATAATCGTATGCTTGGTACGGTTTATCCTATGCAGACAAAATATGCCGATTTTAACGATGACGGCTATCCTGATTTCCTCTCAGTAAGCACAGGGTATGATCGTGAGGGCTCCACAGGTGACTATCCTCTTATACTTATGAGTGGTCCTGATGGAGTATATACAGACCTCCGTTTTACAGATTTTGATCACGGGTACTTCCATCAGGCTACCACTGGTGATTTTGACAACGATGGAGATATTGATGTCCTGTTTTGGGATTGTTGGCATAGTGACGGAGAAAATTCCTTGTATTTGGAGAATGACGGACAGGGAAATTTTAAACAACACGACGCAAGGGAAATCATAGATTTGGGTCCTTATCTGAATTCATTACCAAGACCCTTCTTTGCTCCTGGGGACGTTGAGTTTATCGACTTAAATAATGACAACTACCATGACTTAATCTTTTGTGCAAGCGATGCGCTTGACGAGACAACAGGATATACCACTCCTCCATTTGTCTTATGGGGTGACGGTAGCGGGAAATTCGGAGGTACAAATTACACGTTTCTTCCACTGCCACGGTTAGGTTATGGCATTTCTGTAGGAATGGTTTTTTATGATTTGAATGGTGACGGCATCAAAGAGATTATTGTCAATAAGAACGGTGATGGTCTTTATGGCGACACTGAATTCTATATAGGAAACTATTTCCAAGTCTGTGAACTCGAAGGTGACCATTATGTGGATAAGACCAGCGAATACATTCCTATTGAGAATACAGGTTTTAACGAAAATGCAAGTGAGACAAGAATCTGGATTGAGGAGATAGACGGAACACCCTATCTGTGTACAGGTGGCCAGAACGATGACCATTATTTGCAGGGCGTCGGTGTTGGAGCGCAGAAACTATATGCCATACGTAATGGGATTCTGGAACCTGTAGTTGGTCAGACAAAAACCAAAATTGAATCCTATGATGAGGGTATTCCCCTGTATGTGGATGGAAATAGGTTTACAGACATGACCATCTATTTTGATGGAGTTAATCCTATAGATACGATGGCAGAGCATCACTGGGTAGGTTATTCCACTTGGGATCCTTCTACTGAGAGTAGTGGAAGCGGCATGTGGCGCGTTAACCTGCGCCATCGCAAAGACACTCATTTTGGCAGAACTTGCATCTGGTGGAATCGGGACGGACAAGATCCCAAAAAGAAAATGGAAGAGCAACTCGTTAACTTTAGCTTTATCTCAGACATAGATATCCAGAAATTGGCTGATGAGGGCTATTATCTTGAATTATTCATAAAAAATACTGATCCAGATCTGACATTCATCGTATCTTTTGAAATCCATTCTGATAATTATGATGCTAACTCATTCAGTTCCGTATCAGAAACAGTAAGCCGACAGCATGTTGAGGGCGGCGTGTTCACAGGTGAATGGCAACGGGTGCTCTTACCGCTTTCCTGTTTTAAAGGAGAGGGCAGTTTGAAGAAAGTCAGAGGAATCGTCCTGAGGGTCGATGGAGGAGACTTAAACAACATTTTCTATCTGGATGACATCCGTATCCGTAGGCTTGCAGAATCAACGAGTAACGACTATGACCGTGCCTTCATAAAGGATTATCTCTCTACCAGCTATGCCATCAAAGAACGCACATCGCAAATTACATCACAGGAGTTCAAGTCACTTCTGAGACCTTTGGTGGCGAAGTTCGCCCCAACAAAGAAGGATTACTTTAACAGCCGCATCTCAGACTATGACTTACCGCTCACCCGAAATATCGCTGTGGGAATGGCCTATTATACCGCCATCTGTATTGGGGCTGATACGAATAACTATATGAATGAGAGTGAGCAGCCTGAAGATTTCTGGGCTGGATGTTGGGAGCCTGAGGTGAGTATGGTTCTCCCTTATGCCAATGATGAGCCAACAACTCCCATCGGTCCTGATGATAACTTCTGGATGGAATGGCAGGAAATCATGCAGGCCGTGATGTGGAACTCCTGCCACGTGTCTGACTTTTCGAATTTTGAGGTTATTCCCAGAGATAAAGAAGCTAATACCTATCACTGGCTCAATCCTTTCACATGGGAGGATGCCATCTGTGCCATCACCCGTCTCTGTGACAGCATTGACCGTGAGCCTGCAGTCACCCTTGGCGATGCCAACAGTGATGACATCATTAATTCTGAAGACATCATGGAGATAGTCAACTACATCATAGGCAAACCATCCGATAAGTTCAATATCTACGCTGCCGATGCAAACGGAGATGGCGAGATTAATGCCGCCGACATCGTGACGATTGTGAATATTATAAATAGTAAGTAAATCTTTGCCCCAAAATAACTAAAGACAATTCATCATGAGAAAAAGAGTATTCATATCAGTCATTGCAATATTCTGTGCGATACTATTGCAGGC
>JAGCPK010000133.1 GCA_017965725.1 Prevotella sp. | reverse complement strand
CCATTCCGAACAGAGAAGTTAAGCCCGCCTGCGCCGATGGTACTGCAATGCAATGCGGGAGAGTAGGAGGCCGCCCCCTTTCAACTGAAGCCGTAAGGTGGAAGTGAAGCCCTGGAGAGAAATCTTCAGGGCTTTTTCATTATATCTCATTGATGGGGAAAAAAGAAATTCGGAAACCCTTTGTTTATCGAGGTTTCCGAATTCTTCTGTGAGGTGCCTGGCGGATTCGAACCGCCGTAGACGGTTTTGCAGACCGTTGACTAAGCCACTCATCCAAGGCACCGAGCGAAAGTGACAAGACCATAGGTCAAGACACCATTTCTTGAATGCGGTTGCAAAGGTAGTCATAAAAATCGACACTGCCAAATTTTTCGATTACTTTTTATGCCAGCATTGCGGTTTTTTGTGTTTTGAGCAGTGCTTCGAGTGCTGCTTGAGTTCTTTCAACTGACATCCCTCGCAGCCGCAGCATGGATCGCTGGCACGTCTGATGGCATTGAATATCCACCATCCGGCATAGACGGCTGACGCGATGAGTATGAGGATGACGAGTGTTTTCTGCATGGGGCACAAGGTTGTTTTAGGGTAGAGGCGGGAGTTTACAACCGCTGGAGTTTACGCAACAGTACTTTGTTGATGACCTGAATCCGCCTGCCGCTGCGCTCAATGTCCTCACGTACATTATTAATATTGTTGAAGAAGTCGCTGAAGGCGTTGAGCAGGAAGTTGGGTTGGCTGGCATCTTCGATGGCCTCGGGGTTGGTGAGGATCTTAATGCCCTCGTGCTCGATATGCACGTCGATGTCGGTGTCCATCATCATCGGATCGCCGTCGAAGTGGATGGCACCAGGTTCCTTGCGGTGTATGTGGATGTTCTTGGCGCGGAAAGTCTTGATCTTCGAGTTGTTACCAAGTGTTTTCATAAAGAGGTCAGCGGCCAACTGGGGTGCGTCGAGAGCATTGAAGGGCTCCATGATGATCACATCCATCTCACCATCTTTCATGGTGGCACCAGGGGCGATATAGGCATTATTGCCGTATTGAGATGCGTTGGCACAAGCGATGAGAAATGCCTTGTATTTCTTTGCGCCCGACTCGTCCTCTACCTCGTAAGTCTCGGGTTTGTATTTCAGTCCTTCCTTCAGCACGTTCTCCACGTAGGTGATAGGTCCTCGTTTGCCTGCTTCAGCGAATTTCAGCGAGATGAAGGCATCGAAGCCCATGCCGCAGGTGCAGAAGAAAGGCTGGCCGTTGATGACACCGTAGTCGAATGCCTCTATTTTGCAGGCGTTGATGATATCGATGGATTTTTTCGTGTCCATCGGCAGACAGAGGTGTCGTGCGAGTCCGTTGCCCGAGCCGCAGGGGATGATGCCAAGGGCTGTGTTAGAGTGAGTCAGCGAGCGGGCCACCTCATTGACCGTACCGTCGCCTCCGACAGCCACCACGATGTCACGCCCCTTTTCAGCACACTCGTAGGCTATCTCTGCAGCATGTCCGGCATACTCCGTCATCCGCAGTTCATAGTCGAACAAGTCCTTGTCGAGTCTTGCCTCGATGATTTTCGGTATTTCGTCTTTCGAGTGGTTGCCCGAAATGGGATTTATGATGAATGTAATCTGTCTTTTCTGATTCATATACGATGCAAAAATACGAAATTAGTCGGAAAAATGTATGTTTTATTCAAGAAAAATACTCAAAAACGACAATTATTAAGAATTTCTTGCACGATTTGGCAAAAAATGTGTAACTTTGCAGCCTGAAATAAAAATAGAAAAACTTACCTATATCGGAATGGGACAGTTACAAGAGAGATATAAGAATTATCGTGAGCCTCAGAAATACATGGAGGCTGACGTATATCCTTATTTCCGTGCCATAGAAGGAAAGCAGGGCACGGAGGTAGAAATGGGAGGCCACAAGGTACTGATGTTCGGCTCAAACGCCTATACGGGTCTGACAGGCGACCAGCGCATCATCGATGCAGCCAAGGCAGCCCTCGACAAATATGGCTCAGGTTGTGCCGGTAGCCGTTTCCTCAACGGAACGCTCGACCTTCACGTTCAACTGGAAAAAGAGATATCACAGTTTATCGGCAAGGACGATTGTCTTTGTTTCTCTACGGGATTCTCAGTGAATCAGGGTGTCATCCCCGCTTTGCTCAGTAAGGACGACTATGTGATCTGCGACGACCGCGATCATGCCTCTATCGTTGACGGACGCCGTCTGGCCTTTGCCAAGCAGTTGCATTACAAGCACAACGACATGGAAGACCTGGAGCGCGTGCTGCAGAAGTTGCCTCAGGAGGCCGTCAAACTGATTGTTGTCGATGGTGTCTTCTCTATGGAGGGCGACCTTGCCAAGTTGCCAGAGATTGTCGAGTTGAAGCATAAGTACAACTGTTCTATCATGGTTGATGAAGCCCACGGTATCGGTGTCTTCGGCAAACAGGGTAGGGGTGTGTGCGACCATTTCGGACTCACTGACGAGGTTGACCTCATCATGGGTACCTTCTCTAAGTCGTTGGCCTCCATTGGTGGATTCATCGCCGCCGACTGGGATACCATCAACTGGTTGCGTCATACTTGCCGCACCTATATCTTCTCGGCATCAAATACGCCCGCAGCCACTGCTGCCGCCATGACCGCCCTGCACATCATCCAGAGCGAGCCACAGCGCATCCAGGCCCTGTGGGATGTCACCAACTACGCCCTGAAGCGTTTCCGTGAGGAGGGCTTCGAGATTGGCGACACCGAGAGCCCCATCATCCCCCTCTATGTGCGCGACGTGGAGAAGACTTTCCTCGTGACCGCCCTCGCCTTCAAGGCAGGCGTGTTCATCAATCCTGTCATTCCTCCCGCCTGTGCCCCTCAGGACACCCTCGTGCGTTATGCCCTGATGGCCACGCACACCCACGAGCAGGTAGATCGCTCCGTGGTGGCCCTGAAGAAAATTTTTGTAGAGCAAGGCATCATAAAATAACGGAAAAATTTGCAAGGGTCACAAAAAATGTGTACCTTTGCAGCGCTTTTCCATAAAGCCCCTGAAGAATCGAGGTGTAGCGCAGTTGGTAGCGTTCCTGGTTTGGGACCAGGCTGTCGCAGGTTCGAGTCCTGTCACCTCGACTTGAAAATGAGAAGCCGCTAATTCATACGAATTGGCGGCTCTCTTTTTTGTGTCCCCATGGTCGGTTGTACGGTTAGCCAGAATCGTCTCGACGGTACACCTAAACCTTAGAATACCACTGGCCCGTGGCCCATGCAACCTTCAACTCGTCCTTCACATCGACGCTCGGAGTGAACACGATGCGACGGGTGGTGATGAGCGAGGTCTTCACATCCTCAAGGTCCTCGACGGCCTTGCTGCGGACGCCGAAGCGCATCGTTCCCAAGCCAGGGATAGGGATGGAGTGACCCTCGGTGGCCCACGTACGGATGACCTCGCCAGCAGCGTCCCAAGCCGCCTTGATGACACCTGCGGAGATGCCGCTGTGGGTAGAAGCCTCCTGAAACACCTTCTTCTCCTGAATGGGGATGTAAAGGTCAGGACGCATCACGAACTTCTTCACACCCGGGGTCTTGCCGATTTTAAGCACTCGGCGCTGTGCAATCACTTTAATAGCCATAATCTAGTTTGGTTTTTGTGTTGTTAAATTTTTTGTCAGTTAGTCTCAGTGTCGTCCGAATTCGCTTTCGAGGTACTCTTTAAGAGAAAAACTTGCTACTATTAATGCGCGCAATTTCTAAATCTAATCCTCGCAATTCTTCTCCCTAATCGCCGCCGCCGCTTCATCTTTTGACAATGCAAAGGTACGAAATTTTCAGCACATCTACAACCTTTTTCAATTTTTATTTTCGATTTATTTCAAATGTTAAAATGACGGAGCAGCGGACACAGATTCGGCGTACCGACGTATCGGTGTACCGCCTCACCATTACGATTTTCATTTCGGCACACCACACATTAATATTCTATATATAATATTATATTAAAATAATATAATATTATAAAATATATACAAATATAGCCCCACCCTATACCTCCACTTCCATTTCTCAAATGGTACGCTGGTACGGCAGTATGGCGGTACGGCAGTGTGGCTATCATCTCTATAATCAAAGTAATCCCCTTTACGATTATTATAGTTGTAACCTTTTCGATTACTATTTCGTAAACAATTAAGTATTATAGCACTTTTCTCGCGTTTTTCTTTTTGTTTTCGTTTTTTTATTAGTTTTGCACCTAATCACTGACAACTCAATGACCTTTACTTATCGCTTCACTTTACTGTCAGGGAGTTGACGAGAACATGCACACGTTGGAGGGGAATATCTCAAGTCGCGTGGCGATAGAAAACCTGAAGAATCTCTGTGAGAACTGGTTGGAGGATTTACGGTTTACGTACAACCAAGTTATATGGTGTCAAGGATTTGGATATCCCAGTCGTGACATTGCAGACCTGTCCTTGTGATTCCAATTAAATATCGTGCTCCTTCAGGAAGCGTTTCAACAAGAATGTAAGGAAATACGGGAAGGTATAGAACTGACCGTTCCAGCCAATATTTTTGTAGCCTAGTTTGATGCCGTATTTCACATCAGGATAGGAGTCCCATTTGATGAGATTGTTCAACGAGGCGGTGGCACTATCTTTGGCCTTGACTTCAACGGGTACTAATGAGTTGGCATCGCGAATAAAGAAATCCATTTCAAGGGCAGGATTCTCGTGCTTGTAGAAATAGAGTTGTTCATAACCCGACTTACGCAGCATCTCGCCGACAGTATTCTCATAGATTGCACCTTTATAGGTTCCAAAATTCTTGTTGGCACGCAGATCCTCCTGCGCTTCCTCGTCCAGTGAGGCAATAAGTAGGCCAGTGTCGTGATAATAAAGTTTATAATAATCGGAATCGTAATTACCTTTCAACGGCAACTCAACGTTGTTCAGACAGTAGCATACGTTGATAACGCCAGCTTCCTTCAGCCAGTCGATAGCCCCGACATATTCTCTGTTGCGGGCTCCTTTGGCAATCTTCGTAATCTGGTATTTCTTGTTATCCTTTGCCAAAAAAGTGGAGATATGGTTATAGACGGCAAGCAGTTTTGCCTTGTCGGTTTGCTTGGCGTATTTCGTGATGTCCTCCTCGTAGTCTTTCAACAGTTGTCGTTGCAGTTCCAAGGTACCTCCGAAGTGGCCGTTGTCGATGTACATCTTCACCACCTCCGGCATTCCACCGAGACTCATATAGTCGCGGAACACATTCATAATCGTGTCCATCTCCAACTGCGAAAACGGTTTCAGTTCAACCATATGGCGATACAGGCTTTCTATCTGTTCTGGCTGATAACCCTTAGCCCACAGAAACTCCTCGAAGTCCATTGAGAACATGTCGAAGTCATCCTTATAGCCGACGGCATTGGATTCGATTTCCTCATAATAGATACCCATCATCGAACCTGAACAGATGACATCATAGCGATTGTCCTGACAGAACGACTTGAGCGAGGTGGCACAATCGGGACACTTCTGCAACTCGTCGAAGAAGATCAGTGTCTTGTTTGGAATGAACAGCCAAGATGGTTCCAGCAATGAGATGTTTTTGATGATAGTCTCCACTTCGTAGCCATCGTCGAAGATGGTCCTGAACTTCTTCTGAAGTACAAAATTGATTTCGATGACCGACTCATAGTTGTTCTCGCCGAATGCTCTGATAGATTCAGTCTTGCCAATCTGTCGGGCACCCTTTACTATCAATGGCTTCCTTTTTGGATTGTTTTTCCAATCCAAAAGATACTTGTCAATCTTTCTTTTAAGCAGTTTCATTTCTTAAAATCACATTTTCGGCTGCAAATATAAGTAAAAAATCACATTTTCGGCACAAAATCAAAAGAAAAAATCACATTTTTAGTCCATTTTCATCAATATTATCGCTAAAATTCCCTTTTCTCAATGATTACAGGGTACCTTCTTGCAGCAGTGCTGATTAGTCTGATGCCGTCTCTTTACTTCACCAAATGATTTATATCTAGTCAGAATAGTTTCTTCCATAGCCACAACACCGTTACAGCACCAATCACACAGAACACAAGGTTGGTGAGATAGCCTTTGCCAAGCAGTTCAATATTTAGCAAGTGGCTAATGAAGGTGCCTACATAACTACCGATTATACCAATGACAAGATTCATGCAGCATCCTTTACCTTCACCGCTCATGATGCGATTGGCAATGTCACCGATAAATATACCGGTAAGTAATACCCCGACCTGCTAAATCTGCAAGTCGGGGCATTTATATCTCGAATCAGTTTCTGATGATCTCCGCAATCTTCTTACGGGCTTCCTTTCCTTCAGGACAGGGCCAGAGGGGATAGACATGTCCCATCTTCTCTTTTATATGCAGACGGACATTCACGCCTGCGCCCTTCATCTTGCCGTAGGTCTTGACGATATCCGTAAAGAACGTTTCCCATGTCCCACTAAAGAGGTCGGTAGGCGGTAATCCCTGCATGTCGCCGTAGAATGGTGAAATCATGGGGTCGTGGACATCCATATCGTCAGCCCAGTCGGTTCCTATGTGGCGCAGCACTTCCAAGTTAAGGAAGGTGTCGTACTCCTGTAGCGCATCATCACCTCCAACGACATCCACCCAAGGCGATATGAGAATCATCCGGCTGGGCAGGTCAATGGAGTCAGCCTTCAGCTCCTGTGTCAAGGCAAGGCTAAAACCGCCTCCGGCAGAGTCACCCATGATGATGATGCGCTTGGCGGGGTATCGTTCCAGCAGTTGCCTGTAAAGTTGAAGCATCAGCGGATGGGCATCTTTGGCCGTATATCGGTATAGTAACGGATAGTTGGGAGTCACGATACCGCAACCAGTCGTCTCTGCCCACTCAGCCATCGCTGACCAATGTAAAGGCATGAAGTTATTCAGATAAGCGCCGCCGTGGATGTAGAACACGATGGGCTTTGAATCATCTTCGGCAGCGGACTCAAACACCTGCATATCACCCACTTTGTATTGCTTCACTTCACGAGGGAACTCCACACCGTCAGGTATCTCCACAATGCTCTTGTCGGTCAGATCACCCTTGTTTTTCTCATAGTCTTCCATTGTTGCCTTTTTCAATGAATGAGCGACGATGAAAGCCTGTGGCGAGCGACCATCAATGAGCCAGAAGGCCAGACAGATAATCAATAATGTCGCAATGAGTGCCATCACTGTCAGGAACACTCTCTTAAATACTTTCTTGCACTTCGTTCGAAAATTCTCACGTTCGGCAGAGCAAACAGGTTTGTTCTGCTCTCTCTTAATCGAATCTTTCATTAGCACTAATCGTTTTTGTGTTTGGTATGATAACTAATCTGTGCACAAAAATAGGAAAAAATGCTGGATAATTGCTAAATTTGCATCAATATTTAGGATTGTTTATGAAGAAAACGACTTTTGAGGCTTCTTTTCTTGAAAATGATAAAAAAGAATAATTATGATGCCTATCCTTCTTTATTTTCAATTATTTTTTCTTCTTTTGCACATAGAATTACGAAAGAAGATCATAACATACATTTATAAACATGAAAACTAATATCTTTTTTGCAGCAGTGCTGCTTAGTCTGATGCCGTATGTGGCTGATGCACAGGGGACAGGAATCAACAGTCGTGACCTTCGCGGCAAAGTGGTTTATCAGGATGAAGAAGTGGTGTTCCGCCAGATTGACGAGCATACGTGGATAGGTAACGGACATAGGGTCTATAACGAGTCACTCTACCTCGTTGAGGGTAATGACCGCGCACTGCTGATTGATGCAGGGACATACATACCTAAACTGGACAAGATTGTGGCCAAGATCACTTCTAAGCCCGTCACCATGATGCTAACCCATGCCCATGGCGACCATGTGGGTGGCGTAGGGCCTTTCCCTGAGGTTTATCTGAATGCTGGTGACATGCCTATCGTCCCGAATAATATGCGTAACTACAAGGGTCAGATTAGGTATCTTAACGACGGTGAGGTGATTAATCTTGGCGGTCGTGAGATAGAGGTCATCTTTACACCCGGTCATACAGCCGGAAGCGCGACGTTCTTTGATAAGGCCAAACATTACGGATTCAGTGGTGATGCGTTTGGCTCGACAAACCTGCTGGTGTTCACCAACCTTTCGACCGAAATGTACTCTGCTGAGAGGATTGAGAACTATATGAAAAAGAATGACATTCATTTCCTCTTTCCCGGTCATTACAGCGGTGATAATCTGGAGACGCCCCAGCGTGTCACCGATATCAAGAATATGTGTCGTGAGATACTGGACGGTGAACGCAAGCCGACAGTCAGCAACGGTAACAACGGAGGTATGGACATGATGGTTGACGACAAAGGTGTCCGTATCAACTTCAGTAGCCGGTTCGGCATGAAATAATCATATTATGATTTAGAGTATGGCAAAAGAACAATTAACGCTAAAACACTATCTGAAGACACTGGAGGAGACAGTCCGTCAACAGTGGAATCAGAAAGCACTCTGTGACTATGAGGGTGACACCTTTACGTATGCAGATGTGGCCAAAAGCATTGAGCAGTTTCGGATTTTCCTGAACGAGGCTGGTATTACCAAGCGCAGCAAGATTGCCATCTGCGCACGAAACTGTGCCCGTTGGGCCATGACGTTCTGGGACATCAATGTCAATGAATGTGTGGCAGTGCCCCTCCTTGCCGATTTCCACCCTAATAGTATCTCTACCTTCACACACCATTCCGACAGTGTGTTGCTTTTCACCGACAAGGAAATCTGGAAAGATATCAATCCCGGACAGATGCCCAACCTCAGGGCTGCCATCAACGTGAAGGACGGTACAATGCTCTGGCATCTCGACGAGAAGGTGGCTGAGGCTTGGAAGAATCGTGAGAAAGATTTTACACAGAGATATCCCGCAGGATTTACGAAGGAACAGGTTTCCTATCCTTCGGACAATATGGACAAACTGGCCATCATCAACTACACTTCTGGAACGACTGGTAATCCCAAAGGTGTCATGCTCACCTACGGTGCCATCTCAGATACCGACGCTTTCAGCAACAGCCATTTCCCCAATCAGCCTGGCGAGACCATCGTCTCTATGCTCCCTATGGCTCACATGTACGGACTGGCCATAGAGTTCATCCATCCCAATGTTGATGGTGTGACGGTCTATTTTCTTGGTAAGACACCCTCGCCCTCGACGCTACTGAGAGCCATGCAGGAGGTGAAGCCCTATATGGTGGTCACGGTGCCGCTTGTGATGGAAAAGGTATATGCCAATTCCATTAAGCCTGCCCTCGATAAGATGAAATGGCTGATGGCCGTACCTCAAGCCCGAAAAGCAATCTATAAGATTATCCGCAGGAAAGTGTTGGCTGCCTTTGGCGGTCAGGTGCGTGGCTTCATCATGGGTGGTGCTGCACTGAAGCCTGAGGTGGAGGACTGTTTCAGCAAGATACACCTGCCTTATACTGTGGGCTATGGGATGACAGAAGCCTGTCCACTGCTGGGGTATGAGTGGTGGACGGAGTTCGTGCCTGGTTCCTGCGGCAAGCCCGTCCACGACCTTCGTATCAATTCCGACGATCCAATGAACGTCCCAGGGGAGATACAGGTACGGGGCAACAACATCACCATCGGCTATTACAAGAATCCAGAAGCCAATGCGGCTGCGTTTACTGACGACGGCTGGTTCCGAACAGGTGACTTAGGCCTACTGGACAAAGATAACAACATATTCATCCGCGGTCGTATCAAGTCGATGATTCTGAACTCTTCTGGCCAGAACATCTATCCTGAAGAACTGGAGGCCGTATTGTCTGGCTGCCCATACGTGAATGAATCGCTGGTCGTGGAGCGTAAGGGGAGGTTGGTCGCTCTGGTATATCCTGAGATACCCGAGGATATGGACATGAATAAACGTTCGGGAATCCCTGAACTCATCCGCACCACTGCCAACAAGTCACTTCCTGTCTATAGTAAAATCAACGAAGTGGTATTTGTTGACGAGCCCTTTGAGAAGACTCCGAAAATGAGTATCAAACGTTATTTGTATCGGTAATTGAAACGTCGATTTCTTTATCACGATGCAAATTGATTAACTTCTCAATGAGCGGCACGTACCAGGTCTTGAACTGTTCTGCCGTTGGTGTATGACCACCAGGGAAGTGGAATGAATGGGTGTAGTGCTCCAAGAACAAGGGTTCGAAATGTGCCAGTGTGTCTTCCTCACCGAAGAGTCCCCATACCCGTTCCTTATCATAGATATTACAGTAGTCAAATTGGTGTGCCTCCATCTCCTCGAACTCACTAATCAGTTGTTTATCGATGGTAAAGTCCTGTTTGCCGTTAACCCTTGGTGACTTGTACTGATGGTTGCCGATACGCTCACGGAGGAAGTCTGACATCTTGAAGTGCGGATTGCCGAGTAGGGCAGGGACTCCGATAACGGGTGCTGTCATCTGTGCATAGAAAGAGCCGCAACTGTTGCCCACAAGGATATCAGGCTTCTCCTTGTCACAGATGTCGCGGATAAGCCTGACGGCATCGGCAGGATGGAGTGGGAGGTCGGGAGTCAGCACGATGGCTCTCCCATTGAAAGCCTCCTTCAATGCCATAGCAGGCACACAACTGCCGCTGGCATAGAATCCGTGCAGGAACAATATCTTCTTTTGCTTTTGCATATTATTTGTCGATATATTTTCTGCAAAAATACAAAAAAATCATTTCATTTCCATTATTATCTAAAAAAAGCAAAATTGTTTTTGCTTTTTTGCACACTTAATCGTATCTTTGTGACCAAATTTGAATAATATTAGGAATATGAAGAAGAAAACTTTCTCGTTGAAACAGATGCGTGCATCGTTCCGTTCTTGCCTAATCGCTGCTTTGGCTGTGCTGGGATTAAATTCTGCATGTGGGCAAGGGAATTTTGAAAACGCGGATGTTAACGAATTCGCAGAATTGGTAGCAGATACCAATGTGGTTGTGCTTGACGTGAGAACTGCTAGTGAATTTGCTGAAGGGCATCTTGAGAGAGCCATCAACATCGACTATCATCAGAGTGACTTTGTGGAAAAGGCAAAGGAAACCCTGCCACATGACAAGAAGATTGCAGTCTATTGCCGAAGTGGACGTCGTTCTGCAGGTGCAGCAGACAAACTGGGTGATGATGGCTACAAACTGGTGAACCTGAAAGGTGGCATCACCGCTTGGAAGGAGGCAAACATGCCCGTAACAACCAAATAATTAATGCTATTCTTGGCTCAGATCTCACTAAACTTCATGCTGTCTGACTGATATTTGCTGAGAGCCTGTTGTGTCTTCTGGCGACCTATGGCGATGAGTTTTTCCGATTTGTCGTAGTCGAAGCCGCCGTACCGGCTCATCTGAATATCGACCAGCACGTCAGGCTTCACCAGTTGGGCCATGAGGATGGAGTTCTGGCGGATCATCAGTGAACTGACTCGTGAGAGCATGGTGTAGTAGTTGAACTCAAGGTTGTCGGGTATCAGTTTGTTGAGTATCTGTTGCGACAAGGAAGTGCTACGCTTGCGTTTTTCTGCCAGTTCATGCTGAATCTCTGACTGCTTTTTGTAGTCATGTCCACTCACATCGATGCCGACCAGGATATCGCCCTCATGTCGTACCACACGGTTCATTGGTATGGGGTTTGTCACGCCACCATCGATGAGAATCATACCGTCACGATGCACAGGCTCATAGAACGATGGCAGAGAGATGCTGGCACGGATGGCATCGAAGAGACTGCCCTTGTTGAAAACGACCTCACGTCCGGCTTTCAGGTCAGTCGCTACAGCACAATAGGGTATAGGCAGGTCTTCGATAGGCATGTCAGGCACAAACTCCATGATGGCCTCGATGATACGTGAGCCCTTGACGATATGGTTAAGACTCAGCGAGAAGTCCGTCAGTTCTAGCATCTTTTTGCGGTCAACGGTCTTCATCCACTCGCGGAATATATCGAGTTTGCCTGCTGCATAGACACCTCCGATGAGTGCGCCCATCGAACAACCAGCAATGGAGGTGATACGATAACCCTGAGATTCCAGTTCCTCAATGGCACCTATATGGGCAAGACCTCTTGCACCTCCGCTCGACAATACTAATGCTACATCCTTTGTCATTTTTGTATAATCACATGTTGAAAAAAAATAAACAATTATCCCATCACCACGTCGAGTACCATCATCAGGACGAAACCAATGGCAAAACCGATGGTGCTGAGGTTGGAATGTTGACCACTGGAGGCTTCGGGAATCAACTCCTCGACGACTACGTAGAACATGGCTCCTGCTGCAAAGGCCAGCATGTAAGGCAGGACAGGCATCAGCAGCGAAGCCAACAACAGGACAGCGACGGCTCCAACAGGTTCGACGGCACCACTCAAAGAGCCGATAACGAATGACTTCCACTTAGAATTACCTGCTGCCCGCATGGGCATGGAGATGATGGCACCCTCGGGCACATTCTGGATGGCGATACCTAATGCAACGGCAATGGCACTGGCCAGCGAGATATTCGACATGCCGCTTTCGGCTCCTGCAAAGACCACACCCACAGCCATACCTTCAGGCAGGTTGTGGATGGTAACGGCCAGAGCCAGCATGGCAGTTCGCGACAAACGGGAACGAGGACCCTCGGGTTTGTCAGTACCGATATGCAGGTGAGGTGTCAGTTCATCTATCATCAATAGGAATCCCATGCCTAACAGGAATCCTACGGCTGCAGGCACCACCGACCACCGACCGCTGTCTGCTACCATCTCCATCGACGGAATCAGCAGCGACCACACCGATGCTGCCACCATGACGCCTGATGCAAAGCCCAGCAACGACTTCTGCAGCCTCGGCGACATGTCTTTCTTCATGAAAAAGACGAACGCCGCTCCGAGCATCGTTCCCAAAAGGGGTATCAATAATCCTATTATCAATGTTGTCATCTCTTATTATATTTAGGTTGCAAAGATACTAAATATCCAACTTGTAACACACACAATCCTCATCGTGGTAAAACTCCTTTGCACCCCACCGTTGCCAATATTGATGAGTCTTGAGACGATACAGCACAGGAATGAAGATGAAATCGAATTTGGCTTTCAACTCGGGTATGATTGACATCAGCATGTCGTAGTTCAATCGGGTACCACGATATTTTTCTGCTACAATGAACGAAAAGACAGCGGTATAACGCTGAGCGTTCAGGCTTTTTATCAGTTCCGGCTTGTCTTTCAGAATCTGTGGCGTTTCCTCTTCAATTCGATAGTCACTCATATTGAGCAGTCCTATGACTTGGCCGTTTTCATCTAAGGCCTTGACACTCAATGGCCAGTTGAAATGCAAGTCCTGCACCCACGACTCCACCTCAGCGCGGTCAAAACCATACTGTCGCACCATCCAGTCAACGGTCAACGACACGTCATCTTCAGTCATTCTTTGTAATATGCACGACATTGTAGGTCAACAGTATTTCGGGGTGATACGACAATTTCGCTTGGCGAAGACCTAGGATTCCCATATCTTCTTCGCGGTTAAGATAGATATATTGTTCAGGCAGATGCTCGGCGAACTGCTGGTTGATGATGGCAAAAGCACCTTCCACATGACGATCGGCTTTCTCCACACAGACGTCAAAGGTGTCGGTTGTAACAGCGGAGCCATATGTGAAAGCCACCATATGACCGTCCACGAAGATGCTTCCGCCTATCATGCCGAGCGCGTCCCAATTCGAAAAGATGGTCTCCATCACCTGTTTTTCAACATCTATGGTATCGCTGGCATCCTTGAGCTTCGTTCGAGCCTGCTTACGCTCGGCAGAATCCAAGCAGGCTTGGCTCTGCTCTCGCTTAATCGCAGCCTTCTCTCCCTGCCATGTTTCCGTTAGCTGGCGACATTCGTCAAAGGATTCCGGCGTCAGAGGACGATATTCAAAATCGGGATGCTCCGCACGGAAACGATGGATATGATTACGCTTGGCGTCCAGATGTTTGCCATGAAGATCTGCGAGATCAGTACGACGATAGATGTAATCGTATTGGTCGCGAACTGGCTCAACGGAAATAGAGAAAGGGATGAAAGAAAGCCGATCGGATAATTGTGCCACCTGCGAGTCTTCAAATCCAATCAACATCAAATCTCCATTGCTGTCATCAAATAATGCCTCAATCAATTCCAACGACAACGCTTCTGACGTACAAACCATATACGCTCGCTGGCCCTCGAGGGTATAGCGCAGCACCACGGCGTTTTCAAGCACGCACACCTCGGTGTAGTACCAAAACTGCCACCCCACAAGGTTGGCAAAGGTGTAGTTGCAGTTACGCCGCCCCGAGGGAAGCGTAACTGCCTGCATTGCCTCGCGATCAGAAAGTGACAAATGATGAAATGTCATCTATTGCCGTGAGAGGTGATCTTACAGTTGCAGCAACAGCCAGTTCTGTGTGCCAATCTTCTCGATGAGCTCCACTGCGCCCTGGCTCCAATAGAGGTCTTCCTCCTCGTCCTTCAGGTAGTCCTTCATCAGGTCGTAGGTAGTGGGATCGTCCTTCACACCCTCCATGCACTTCATCAGCAACTCAACGCCAGGTCCCTGAATGGCGAGATCAGCCTTGACATACTCAACGGGGTCACAGATCAGGTCGCGGCTCTTCATGCCCTCAAACTTAACGTCTGCGCCCAGGTCGAGGATGCGCTCTGTGAACTTCTCTACCCAGCCCATCTCTTCATCGAAGTGACCAATGTACTTCTGTCCGAGCTTGGTAAAGCCCTGCGACTTGAAGATCATACCCTGCTGTTTGTGTACGATGGCACCTTCTGCCAGATGAGTTACGAAAAACTGTAATGCTTCAATAGATTTCTTCTTGTCCATAATACTTTTGTTTTTATTGTTAAACGATCTCAATCACAGCGCAAAATTACATGTTTTTTTGCACAAATCCAAATCTGAAACAATACAAAAGTTGTCTGAAACGATACAACTTTAAAATATTATTCGTACTTTGACCTTCGGTCGAAGATACTCATGCTCGAAAATACTCAAATAAATTTGGCATTTTGCTCGCTTATTCGTATCTTTGCCCCCGATATGTACACGTTGAATGAATATTTGCCTATATTTGTAGGCGACGATTTGCCCCAAAAAGGCTGGGATGACGGGATGTACTGCCTGGAAACAGATGGGGCACAAATCCTTCGTACCAACCTGCTGCATGGGTTCCTGTCCTGCTTCGCCTTTATGGTCGTTGACAAAGGGTGGATGAAGATTCATTACAATGGGAGAGAACTGGCGCTTCACCCCAACGATCTGTACGTCTATTCGCCAGGCCTCCATGTCACCGTTATCTCCACATCCGACGATTTTCACGGCTACTGCCTGATGGCCGATGAGCATGTCACCATCGAGGCACCATCCGTCCGCGACCTCGTACATCTGGCCTACCTGCCTATCGTACAACTGCATGAGCCAAAACAAACACTGGCTTCAGATGCCGCACAGCATCTGATTACGAAGATGCGCGAAATCATTGGCTATTTGCATTCCGAACATATCTATAAAGGTGAGGTGCTGCGCATGCTTTATTCCATATTCTTGCTTGACCTGCAGAACGCCCAGCAGCATGCCATCGTACACCGCCAGACACCTCAGCGTGTGGAGGAAATCTTCATCGGTTTCATCCGTCTGCTACCTCGCTACTTTTTAGAACACCACGATATCCCATTCTATGCCGACCGGCTCCATATCTCTACAGTCTATCTCTCCCGTGTGGTCCGTCAGGTTACTGGCCGCACCGTTATCGACTATATCAATCAGATGCTACTGATGGAGGCCTCCTTCCTGTTGCAAACTTCCCAACTGAGCATCACCCAGATAGCCGATCACCTCCATTTTGCCGATACCCCGTCCTTCAGCAAGTTCTTCTCACGCCTGAAAGGTATGAGTCCGAAGGAATATAGGAAGGGGTAATTACAGAACGCTTCGAATAGTATCAGCAAAGCCTTCAATAAAAAAAAACCCGCTTATAAGCGGGTCTTTTTATTACTATCCTTAAAATATCTTATAATTGCAACAACAGCCAGTTCTGTGTGCCGATCTTCTCGATGAGTTCCAGTGCACCCTGACTCCAATAGAGATCTTCCTCCTCGTCCTTCAAGTAGTCCTTCAACAGGTCGTAGGTGGTGGGATCGTCCTTCACGCCCTCCATGCACTTCATCAGCATCTCAACACCAGGCTCCTGGATGGCGAGGTCGGCCTTGACATACTCAATGGGGTCGCAGATGAGGTCGCGGCTCTTCATGCCTTCAAACTTAACGTCTCCCCCCAGGTCGAGGATGCGCTCTGTGAACTTCTCTACCCAGCCCATCTCCTCATTGAAGTGGTCGATGTACTTCTGTCCGAGTTTGGTGAAGCCCTGTGACTTGAAGATCATACCTTGCTGCTTGTGAACGATGGCACCTTCTGCCAGATGAGTTACAAAAAACTGTAATGCCTCAATTGATTTCTTTGTTTCCATAATTTTGTTGTTTTAAGTGAATAAATGTTGATTATTAAATTGTCGTGAGAATAAACTGACGGAAATCGTCGAGGTCCTTCTTATTGGGATGTCCCATATGAACAGGTCCCATCGAACCTCTACATGTAAACTCCTTCTCTGAAATGGTGATGCCCCTTGCCTCAAGCAACTCTCGCATCTGTGGCACCGGCGACTTGATGATGGCGCTCGAACCGAAGCAGACCACACATTTCACCATGTCTGGGGTCAGCGTTTTGATGAATTCAACGATGCTGTTGTCCACCTTTCCTAAAAACACGCCCGCGCCTAAATAGAGTGTATCAACGGGTTCTGTCAGGCGGACTGTTGCCAATTCTGGACGGGTGTTGGTGAGTTCGCCGACAATGTTTGCCATCTTTGTCGTATGGCCAAACTTACTGTAATAACGGATTGCTGTTTTCATATTTCCTATTTTGTTTTATACGATCATTTTCTCTATTTCTTCTCGATGCTCAAAGAGTGTACAGCCACCAGTGTGTTCCCAACCGAGGGCCTTGGCTGCACGGATCTTGCGGAACAGGGGTGACTGTAGGGCCTTGCGAACGCCTATCGTGGCCACATTGCTGTCGCTGAATGGCGAGAACGGACAGGGTTCAGCCGAACCGTCAGGACCGATATGGAAGAAACCACGACCTGAGGCAAGACATCCGCCTAGGGCTTTCTCGTCGCCAGGGAACGACAGGAAGATAATGTCGGCGTATGTGTTACGGCGCTCCTCCAGCAGGTTTTCCATCTCTGCTACATGTTCGTCGTCAAAAGCCAGATGTTCTGTGCCTGCCTCTGTGGGTACATATTCTATATAGAATACTATCTTGCAGCCATATCCCCGCAAGGTTTCAATGAACTCGGGCGAAGTGACAAGATGGTAGTTTTCAGTGGTTACCGTGATACTGGTGCCAAAGAAGAGGTCTTCCTCCTTCAACAGCTCCATCGACTGCATGGCACGCTTGAATACACCTTGACCTCGGCGTTCGTCGGTTCCCATGGCTGTTCCTTCGATGCTAATGATAGGCACCATGTTGAGATGCGCCTTCAAAAACTTAATATAGGAAGGGCCGATGAGCGTACCGTTAGTAAAAATGGGGAAAATCATGTCTTTTACCTCAGCAATCTTCTCCAGAATGTCTTTTCGCATGAAGGGTTCGCCACCAGCTATCAGCGAGAAATTGATGCCCATGTCGGCAGCCTCGTTGAAGATGGCCTGCCACTGTTCAGGAGCCAGCGTTGCTTTCTGGTTGGCTTTTTCATCCTCAGCAATGCCGTTGCTACGAGCGTAACATCCTTTGCAATGCAGGTTGCAGGTGGTAGAGATGCTGCTGATGAGGAATGGCGGCACCTCCAATCCTTCCTGCTCCAGCATCTTCCTGCGTCGTTTCTCCGACTTCTGGAAGAGCGTCTGCATGCGGTAGGCAAACTTAGCCTCACGGGGATTGGACAGCACACTCTTATAGGCTTTCGCCATGATGGTGCGAATGCTGTTGCTCATGTAAGCCCCCAGATCAAATTTCTCACTTGTTGCCATTTTCAATTGCTATATTGAATACTATTTCTTTAATGTTTCGATGATCGAGTCAAGCTCTTGGGCCAGACGCGGATAGTCTTCCTGTTTCAGCGGACAGGCTGATAGTTGGTCGTTCATGCCAGAAGGAACCTGAGCGAAAGCCTGTTCCTCCAACGCCTTTCCCTTTTCTGTCAGCGATACTATCTGCTGGCGTTTGTCCTGTTCCCCTTTTTTGCGGCTGACGATACCAAGTTTCTCCATGCGCTGGAGTAGGGGAGTGACGGTGTTTGTCTCTAACAACAGACGGTGGGCAATGTCGTTCACTGGTTGGTTGTCCTTCTCCCAGAGCACCATCAGAACGAGATACTGTGGATAGGTGATGCCCAATGTGTTGAGCAACGGCGTGTACGCCTGTGTGACCAGTCGTGAAGCCGTATAGAGACGGAAGCAAATCTGATTGTCGAGTTGTAACTCTGCGTGAGCCATAATTCTCAATTTTCAATTCTCAATTAACCCAGCATGGCTTCCACGTCCTTCTCAAAATCCTTGGGCTCTGTGGTGGGAGCATAGCGTTTGATTGTCTCGCCGTCCTTAGAGATCAGGAACTTGGTGAAGTTCCACTTGATGTCACTCTCTTTCTCCACGCTCTTGCTGATAGTCTTGAAGAGAGCCTTGGCAGCCTTGGCCTTCAGTCCGCTATACTCCTCGGTGGGAGCCTGCGTCTTCAGATATTCGAAGATGGGTTCTGCAGCAGGGCCGTTCACGTCGGTCTTCTTCATGATCTGGAATGTCACGCCGTAATTCAACTGGCAGAACTCCTCTATCTGTCCGTCAGAGCCTGGATCCTGCTCCTTGAACTGATTGCAGGGGAAGCCGATAATAACTAGTCCCTTGTCCTTGTACTTCTGGTTCAGTTCCTCCAGTCCTGCGAACTGAGGGGTGAATCCACACTTGCTGGCTGTGTTGACAATCAGCAATACCTTACCCTGATACTCTGAGAAATCTATCTCCTTGCCTTTGCTCGTGAGAGCCTTGAAATCATAAATCTTTGCCATATCCTTATTATATTTTATATTTATTATATCGTTTGCGATGCAAAGGTAATAATAATAATTTATATCGCAAGCGATTTATCTAAAACTTTAAGTTTGTTTAACAATAAATCGTGCGCGATATATTTTAATGATATCTTCTTCTTTGTTTTGTTCTTTGGGCATCGAATAAACTTAAAGATTGTTGCAAAGTTAAGCATTCTGGATGAATTCTGAAGATTTCTTTGTATATTTGTGCCATGATTTGAGAATTATTAAGGTATGCCAGAGCAGCGGACATATATTGCCATCGACCTGAAGTCGTTCTACGCTTCTGTGGAGTGTGTGGACAGGGGACTTGACCCGCTGACTACTAACCTCGTGGTGGCAGACGTGTCAAGGACGGAGAAAACCATCTGTCTGGCTGTTTCTCCGTCGCTGAAAGCATACGGTATAGGTGGACGCGCCAGGTTGTTTGAAGTTGTGCAGCGGATGCGGGAGGTGAACTATGAACGGCAGATGAAATCTCCATCACGACGACTTACAGGCAAATCATCGTCTGACAGAGAGTTGCAGGTTCATCCCGACTGGGCCGTAGATTATATTGCAGCACCACCGCAGATGGCTCACTATATTGAGGTCAGCACGAAGATCTACAGCATCTACCTGAAATACATTGCTCCCGAGGATATACACGTCTATAGTATCGATGAGGTGTTCATGGATGTGACAGCCTATCTGGGTACATACAAGTTGACAGCCCATCAATTGGCGATGAAGATGATTCGTGACGTATTGGCCACTACAGGTATCACGGCAACGGCTGGTGTCGGCACAAATATGTATCTGGCAAAAGTAGCAATGGATATTGTGGCCAAGAAAGTGCCTGCCGATAAAGATGGTGTTCGTATAGCAGAATTGGATGAGATGTCGTATCGCAGAGATTTGTGGGACTATCAGCCTATCACGAAATTCTGGCGAGTGGGCAGAGGCATCGCAGAGAAGTTGGCTCTGCATGGCATCGACACGATGGGAAAGTTGGCTCGAATGTCAGTACAAAATGAGAGATTGCTTTATCGGCTCTTTGGTGTGAATGCAGAGTTGCTAATAGACCATGCCTGGGGTTGGGAGCCGTGTACGATAGAGGCTGTGAAGGCATATCGCCCTGAGACCAACTCGTTCAGCAGCGGACAGGTGCTACAGGAGCCTTATACATTCAAGAAAGCCCGCGTGGTGATACGGGAAATGGCCGAGGGAATGGCCCTCGACCTCGTATCGAAGCGTCTGGTGACTGACCAACTGGTGCTGACCGTAGGCTATGATGCGGAGTGTCTGACACGTCCAGAAATCCGCGAGAAGTATCATGGTGAGATTACCACCAACTATTATGGAAAGGCTGTGCCAAAACATGCTCATGGCACATTCAACTTCGAGAAACCGACATCATCCTCGCGGCTCATTATGGATGGTGCGACAGAGATCTTTGACCGCTGCGTGAATCCGGATTTGCTAATCCGTCGGTTGAACCTGTCAACAAACCATGTGGTATCAGAGGCATCGGTATTAGCAAAGGACAATGCTCCCCAACAACTTGATCTCTTCACCGACTACGAGGCTTTGGAAAAACAACGCCAGGAAGAGCAAGCCAAGTTTGACAAAGAACGGAGGATGCAGGAGGCACAGTTGAAAATCAAAAAGCGTTTCGGCAAGAATGCCATCCTCCGAGGTTTGAACTTCGAGGAAGGTGCCACAGCCAAAGAACGCAATAAACAGATAGGAGGACATAAGGCATGACCAACGATTACGACGATATCATCAATCTGCCACATTACGAGCCAAAGCATCACCCAAGGATGTCGATGTGGAACCGTGCTGCCCAGTTTGCACCCTTTGCCGCACTGACAGGCTATGACGATGCCATCAAAGAGACGGTAACATGGCATGATGATTAAAAAGGGAACCTCATTGCTGAGATTCCCTGGAGTCCTCTTGCGAGGCATATATTGGAACAAAACGGAATTACTTGTGAGAGAAGTGGCCATGCTTACCTCCATGGTCGTTCATTGCGATGTGGTTGTTAGCAGGACGACGGTTATTATCGTGCATCACCCTTGCGCCCTTGTCAGGCATCGGAGCCTTGTGGTGAACCTTTGCCGGAGCAGGTGCGGGCTTGTGCATGTGAGCATAGTGTGAGCCATGAACCTTGTTATGACCACCCTTGTAGGTCCTGAACACCGTCGGATGTGCATTGTAGAAATGTCCTCTGTTGTAGTGAGAGTACACTGCGAAAGTCCAGCCGCCAGCCTTCCATACTACAGGGCGATAGAAGTGGTTCAGTGCTACATACTTGTCGTATTGCCAGCTATTCAGCACAAAGCGTAGGTCTGCGTTACGACGATCCCACCAGATGCCAAACACGTCACCATGACCGTTCAGGCTCAT
>JAGCPK010000132.1 GCA_017965725.1 Prevotella sp. | reverse complement strand
ATGAAATGTTAAAAATTGGTGTAAATTTACACAAATACGATTTTTGGCTAAAAATTGGTGTTTTTGAGAAAAAAGTTGTACCTTTGTGCTCGCAAACATATAAAGATAAAATAGCCAAAAGGCAAAATAGTTAAAAATGATTGATTCATCAGCCTTTCAAGGCAAAACAGCCGCTTTTTTTTCTCTCGGATGTAAGTTGAACTTCTCCGAGACCTCTACCTTTGGCAAGATGCTTCAGGAGATGGGAGTTCGTACGGTGCAGAAAGGGGAAGCGGCTGATATCTGTCTGATCAATACCTGTTCTGTGACGGAAGTGGCTGATCAGAAATGTCGGCAAGCCATCCGAAGGATGGTGCGCCAGCATCCTGATGCTTTCGTAGTGGTAACGGGATGCTATGCACAACTCGAGGCTGATGAGGTCAGTAGGATAGAAGGGGTAGATCTTGTTCTGGGTTCTAATGAGAAGGCAAACCTGATTCAGTTCTTGTCTGAAGCCTGGATGGGAAAGGATACTCAGAAATACCATACTGTCAAGACAAAGGATATTAAAAGTTTTGCACCGTCGTGCTCAAAGGGAAACAGGACAAGATACTTCCTGAAGGTGCAAGACGGGTGCGACTATTTCTGTACGTATTGTACCATTCCTTATGCTCGAGGTTTTTCAAGGAATCCGACAATCGCTTCGTTGGTGAAGCAGGCTGAGGAAGCGGCTCAGGAGGGAGGTAAGGAGATTGTGCTGACAGGTGTAAATATCGGTGACTTCGGAAAGACGACGGGTGAGAGATTCATCGATCTTGTGAAAGCACTCGACGGCGTGGAGGGCATCAGCCGATATCGTATCAGTAGTCTGGAGCCTGATCTGCTGTCAGATGAGTTGATAGACTATTGCGCACAGAGTAGGGCATTCATGCCTCATTTCCATATTCCTTTGCAGAGTGGCAGCGACACGGTGTTGAAACTGATGCACAGACATTATGATGCGCAGTTGTTTGCAGACAAGATAAAGAGAATAAAAGAGGTGATGCCTGATGCCTTCATCGGTGTAGATGTGATGGTGGGTTGTCGGGGAGAGACACCGGAGTGCTTTGAAGAGACGTTCGAATTTCTGAATGAACTCGATGTGACGCAGTTACATGTATTCCCGTATTCGGAGCGCCCTGGTACATCGGCCCTCAGCATTCCTTACGTGGTGAGCGAAAAAGACAAGAAACTACGTTCGAAGCGTCTGCTGGAATTATCGGACCAGAAGACAGAGGCTTTTTATAGGAAGTATATCGGACAGGAGGCTGAAGTGCTCTTTGAGAAGGCTCCCCGAGGGAAGGCGATGCACGGTTTTACGAGAAACTATATTCGTGTGGAACTGCCACCACAACAGGCTGATGCAACCTTTGATAATAAAATCATGAAGGTATTGCTGGGAGAGTTGACGCACGACAAACAAGCATTGAAGTGCTCTATTATATATAAATAAGGTACGCGCGAATGGAAAAAGTGGCAATCGTGATATTGAACTGGAATGGACAGAAGATGCTCAAGGAGTATCTTCCCTCTGTGCTACAGTATTCGAGGAATGAGGTAACGGTGTATGTCGCAGATAATGCCTCGACGGATGATTCGTTAGTGATGTTGCGGGAACACTTTCCTGAGGTACGGCTGATAGAACTGGAAAAAAACTGGGGATTTGCTGAGGGCTACAATCAGGCATTGAGACAGATTGATGCCCAATATTATCTGTTACTAAATTCTGACATCGAGGTGACACACCACTGGCTCACGCCAATGATAGAACTACTCGATGCACATGAGGATATCGCTGCCTGCCAGCCCAAGTTGTTGAGTATTTCTGACAGAGATATGTTTGAATATGCAGGGGCGAGTGGGGGATTCCTCGACAAATACGGCTATCCCTTCTGTCGTGGACGTATCTTCGAGACGGTGGAGCGCGACAACGGACAGTATGATTATCAACAAGACATCCTCTGGGCAACGGGTGCTGCGTTGATGATTCGCTCGAAGGATTACTGGGAGGCAGGTGGACTAGATAGTCGTTTCTTTGCACATAATGAAGAGATTGACCTCTGTTGGCGACTGAAGATCAGGGGACGGAGAATAGTCTGTCTGCCAGAGAGTAATGTCTATCACGTCGGAGGGGGAACATTGCCGAAAGGCAATCCTATGAAAACTTTCCTGAATTTCCGCAATAACCTGACAATGCTCTATAAGTGTCTGCCAGACGACGAATTGAAGTCTGTAATGCGCTGGCGCTGGTGGCTCGATTACCTCGCTGCATGGGAGATGCTCATTCTGAAGCGCAACGTGGGTGACTTCAAGGCAGTCTATCGAGCCCGCCATGCTTTTAAGCGTTGGAGAAAAGATTTTGAAGCGGACAGAAGACAGATTCAGACGAGTCGTGTGGCAAAAGAGATTCCAGAACGAAGGACATTTTCTCTCCTTTGGCAGTACTACGTGAAGGGACGAAGAACATTCACTGAATTACCTTAAAAAGAGAATAAATTTGCCAGTATTTTACACAAATTGGCTTAATTGTGCAATTTTTGCTGATTTATTAAAAATAATTAGGTTAAAATTTGGCTATTAAAATAATTTTTAGTAAATTTGCAGAAATTTTAAACAATTGTAATAAAAAACAGACTTCACTGTAAGTGCGAAAGATTTATTTGATATTGTTTGTGACGATGCTGGGATGCATCGGCTGTGAGTGGCAACTGAAGACTGACGATTCAGAAGCGGATGTTGTCGTGGAACGTTACGACCGTATCCAGAGCCTGTATCTCACAACGAACGACTTCTCGGCGCTACAGGATATGAACATTACCTATCCAGAGCAGACGCGTACACTGATAGAGGACGTACTCTGCATCGGTAAAGTAAACGACTCACAGATTAACACCAAATTTTTCCGTTTTTATCAGGATTCCATACTTCAGGTGCTTATCAACGAAGCTGAGCAGCAGTATGCCAATATGGATGACATCAACGAGGAAATGACGCGCGCCTTTAAATATCTGAAGAAAGATATTCCTAACATGGAGATTCCGAAGGTCTATTCGCAAATCGGTTCACTCGACCAAAGTGTCATTGTTGGTAACGGAATGATTGGCATCTGTCTCGACAAGTATTTGGGCGTGGATTACGAACTCTACCTGAAACCTGAGTACGGCTATTCATTGGATCAGCGACAGATGATGCAGCGTCAGTATATTGTACCCGACTGCGTGGGATTCTATCTGTTGAGCCTCTACCCGATGCCGTTTGACAGGCCTTTGAGTCAGGCGGAGCGAGACATTCATATGGGCCGCATACAATGGGTAGTCAACAATGCGATAGGGCGTGAGGTATTCCATTCAAACTATATAGAAAAGGTGAATCAATACATGAAGCACAACAAGAACTTAGGTATCGAGCAATTGCTTAGTGATACCAGTTACTCAGAATTCCTCTGACCATTCTCCCCAAGGAATCGAAATTCACTTTATTTAATCCATGTTGCTTGCAAGGTTAGTGAAAAATGACTATCTTTGCACATTCGAAGACAATTGATGAGAATGATGATAGCAAAAAGACTAATGAACATGACCGCCGTGTTTCTGCTGACCGTGAGTCAGATGCAGGCTGGCGACAAACTGAGTTTGAGGGATATTACACGTGGTGAGTTTCGCTCGGAGTCGATGACAGAGGTGAGGCCGATGGTCGATGGCGAGACGTACGCTCAGATCAGCGATGATGGTAAGCGCATTGTCACCTATTCCTTTAAGACGGGCAACCAGGTGGGTGTGCTCTTCGATGCTGCGACGGCACGAGGGGCACAAATCAGTCGTGTGGAGGGCTACATCGTGAGCCCCGACGGGCGCCGGCTACTGATTCAGACGAAGACAAAGCCGATCTATCGTCGTTCGTTTACGGCAGAATATTACATCTTTATGATCCAGAACAATAAACTGGAACCGCTTTCCGATGGTGGACCACAGCAGACACCCGTATTCTCGCCCGACGGCAACCAGATAGCCTTTGTCCGCGACAACAACATCCACCTTGTTAAATTGCTCTATGACAATGCTGAGAGTCAGGTGACAAAGGATGGCAAACGCAATGAAATCATCAATGGCATCCCCGACTGGGTGTATGAGGAGGAGTTTTCAACGAACTCGTCGATGGTCTTCTCTGCTGACTCAAAACAGATTGTGTGGATACGCTACGATGAGACCAATGTACCGCAGTATTCGATGCAATTGTTTAAAGGACTCGCACCCGAGAAAGAACAGTATCGCGACTATCCTGGCGAATATACCTACAAATATCCTGTGCCGGGCAAGCAGAATGCCAAGGTTAAAGTGCTCTCCTACGATATCAAAAGTCACCAGACGCGTACGATCGATGTGCCGTTGGATACCGATGGTTATATTCCCCGCATCATGGCCACTTCTGACCCAGAGAAGATAGCTATCTTTACACTCAACCGCCATCAGGATGACCTGAAGATATATATGTCTAATCCGCTATCGACGGTGGCGAAACTCATCATTGAGGATAAAATTGACAAGTATGTTCGCGAAGAGACCTTCGAGAACGTACAGATTACCGACAAACATATCCTCCTGCCCAGCGAGCGCGATGGTTATAATCACCTCTATCTCTACAACCTCAACGGTCAGTTGCTACGCCAGATTGTTACCGAGAAGTACGTAGTGAATGACGTCTATGGCTTCAACGATGCAACGGGTGATGCCTATTTCGCTGCCAATCCGAAAGGTGCTACTGACCAACAGGTGATGGTGGCCCACCAAAACGGGAAAATAGAAACACTGTCGCAGAAGACAGGTGTGAACTCCGCCATCTTCAGCCACAACTTCAAGTATTTCATCAATATCTGGAGCGACCTTAACACTCCCGCCCAATACACGCTTTGTCAGACTGGTGGGAAGACCCTCGCTACCCTCATTGACAACCATGAACTGAAGCAGAAACTCGCTACCTACGATCTCGGCAAGAAGGAACTCTTCCAATTCACCACCTCGGAGGGCGTGACGCTGAATGGTTGGCTTATTAAGCCGAAGGATTTTGATGAGACGAAGCGTTATCCTGTTATCATGTATCAGTACGGTGGACCCGGCAGCCAGCAGGTGCTTAACCAGTGGGGCATTGGCATGAGTGGCAACGGTGCTATCCTCGAGCAATACCTCTGTCAGCAGGGATATATCTGCGTCTGTGTGGATAATCGTGGCACAGGCGGGCGTGGTGCTGAGTTTGAGAAAAGTACCTACTTGCGTCTTGGTGAACTGGAGGCCCGCGATCAGGTGGAAACAGCCATCTGGTTAGGTCAGCAGAGTTACGTTGATAAAAACAGGATTGGAATATGGGGCTGGTCGTACGGTGGTTGGAACACGCTGATGTCTATGTCTGAGGGCCGTCCTGTGTTCGCTGCGGGGGTGGCTATCGCACCGCCCACCAATTGGCGCTTCTACGATACTATCTATACCGAGCGTTATATGCGTACCCCGCAGGAAAACCCCAAGGGCTATGACGAGGTGAACCCGATTGCCCGCGCCAGTAGTCTGAGCGGTGCATTGCTTATCTGTCATGGCCTGGCTGATGACAATGTTCATTACCAGAATACCGCAGAGTACGTTGAGGCACTGGTGCAGGCTGACAAGGACTTCCGCCAACTCGTCTATACCAACCGCAACCACAGCATCTTCGGCGGTAACACGCGACATCACCTCTTCCGACAGGCCATCAATCACTTCAACGCCGCGCTGAAATAAGTAATCCCCGCCAATTTGGCGGGGATTATTCTGTTATGCATCACGCAAAGGTTTAGTAGGCGAACAGCGGATAGGCCTTCATCGTCTCGTTAACCTCGTTACGCACCTTGGCAATCACCTCGGGGTTCTCGGGATCATTCAGCACTTCCTCGATCCAGGCGGCAATCTGCACCATCAGGTCTTCCTTGGCACCACGTGTGGTGATGGCAGGCGTACCGAGGCGGATACCAGAAGTCTGGAAAGCACTGCGACTATCGAATGGTACCATGTTCTTGTTCACGGTGATGTCGGCAGCCACGAGAGCGTTTTCTGCCACTTTACCTGTCAGATCGGGGTACTTCGTACGCAAGTCAACGAGCATCGAGTGGTTGTCTGTACCACCGCTGACGATACCGAAACCGCGTTTCACGAGTTCTTCGGCAAGTACCTTGGCATTCTTCTGTACCTGCTTGGCCCATTCTTTGAACTCAGGCTGCAGAGCCTCGCCGAAGGCTACGGCCTTGGCGGCGATGACGTGCTCCAGCGGACCACCCTGCTGTCCGGGGAAGACGGCGCTGTTCAAGAGTTGCGACATCTTCTTCACGACACCCTTCGGCGTGGTGTAGCCCCAAGGATTGTCAAAGTCCTTACCCAGCAGGATGATACCACCACGCGGACCACGCAAGGTCTTGTGGGTGGTAGAGGTCACGATGTGAGCCCATTTCACTGGGTTCTCCAACAGACCAGCGGCAATCAGACCAGCGGGGTGGGCCATATCAATCATCAGCAAGGCACCTACCTTGTCGGCAATCTCGCGCATACGCTTGTAGTCCCACTCGCGGCTGTAGGCCGAGCCACCGCCGATAATCAGTTTGGGCTTGTTCTCGATAGCCAGACGCTCCATCTCGTCGTAGTCGACGCGGCCAGTCTCCTTATTCAGATTATAGCCAACGGGCTTGTACAGGATACCGGAAGTGTTGACGAGCGAACCGTGAGACAGGTGACCGCCGTGATCCAGATTCAGACCCATGAAGCAGTCGCCGGGCTTCAGCACAGCCAGCAGCACGGCGGCATTAGCCTGTGCACCAGAGTGGGGCTGCACGTTGGCATATTCTGCACCGAAGAGTTGGCACACGCGGTCAATGGCAAGTTGCTCCACCTCATCGACCACCTGACAACCGCCGTAGTAGCGGTGGCCAGGATAACCCTCAGCGTATTTATTGGTCAGGTAGGAGCCCATGGCCTCCATTACCTGGTCGCTCACAAAATTTTCACTGGCAATCAGTTCAATGCCTTTCAACTGGCGCTGATGCTCTTTCTCAATCAACTCAAAGATTGTGTTGTCTCTGTTCATTTTTACTTTCTCTATTTATTTGGATATTATATTTTAACTCAATTCATTTATCACTTCTCGCAAAGTTCCACTTTGCTGATCTCTTGCTCTTTCTCGCAGTAGTGGCAGGTGAGGATGCCATCGCTGCTGACGTGGAAGTGCGTTGGCATCGGCTCGTTGTTGGTGATGCATTTGGGGTTATTGCACTTCACGATACCCTTAATCTCTTCGGGCGTTTCTACGGTTTTCTTCTCTACCACCTCGTAGTCGCGGATGATGTTGAGGATCACTTTCGGCGCCACTACGGAGAGACGCGAGATCTCGTCGTCGGTGAAGAACTTGTCAGACACCTTGATAATGCCCTTGTTGCCCACCTTCTGCGAGGGGTAGTTGAAACCGATGGTGACAGGCGTGTTCAGGTCAAAGAGTCCTAACAGACTTGCCACCTGATAAGTCTTGATAGCGGGTATGTGGTCAATGACGGTGCCTTGCTCAATGGCGGCCACTAGACGTTCTTTCTTATTCATCGTATAATGGTTTTATCGTTTTTGACTTCATCGAGGCTAATACCGAGCACATCGCAGAAGATGGCTTCGCGGGCGAAGAGCCCGTTGCCAGCCTGCTGGATGTAGTAGGCATGAGGGTTGTCATCCACCTCATAGGCGATCTCGTTTACGCGAGGCAGTGGATGTAAGATCTTCATGTTAGGTTTGGCCGAGCGGAGCATCTCGTTGTTCAGCACATAGACGTTCTTTACCTGTTCGTATTCCATCAGGTCCGAGAAGCGCTCCTTCTGCACACGGGTCATATATAGGATGTCGGCGTCAGCAATGATTTTTTCGTTGAAGGCCGTGTGCTCCTGGTACTTGATGCCGTGCTCCTTGCAGTATATCTTGTATTCCATTGGCATGGCCAGTTCCTTCGGTGCTACGAAATGGAACGTCGGGTTGAAGTGGCGCATCGCCATCAGTAGCGAATGGACAGTCCGGCCGTATTTCAGGTCGCCTACCATATAGATATGAAGGTTGTCGAGCGTGCCCTGTGTCTTGTAGATGGAGTAGAGGTCGAGCATGCACTGCGAGGGATGTTGATGTGCACCGTCACCGGCATTCACAATGGGGATGGGGGCAACCTCCGAGGCGTACTGTGCTGCACCTTCAATGTAGTGGCGCATCACGATGACGTCGGCGTAGTTCGACACCATCAGGATTGTGTCCTTCAGTGTCTCGCCCTTTGTGCCGCTAGTAATCTTCGGGTCGGCGAATCCGATGACGCGGGCACCAAGGCGGTTGGCAGCCGTCTCAAACGAGAGGCGGGTACGCGTCGAGGGCTCGAAGAATAGTGTAGCCACCACCTTTCCCTTCAGCAACTCCCTGTTCGGGTGTTTCTCAAACTGTTCTGCCATCTCAATCATGTAGAGAATTTTCTCCTTCGTGAGGTCGGCAATTGTCACAAAATTATGCTTTTCCATTGCTGTTTTTTGGATTGATGGGACAAAATTACACATTATTTCCCGATTTCGTGCGATAATTTTGAATAATTTCGTAATTTTGCAGCAAGATAATCATTTTTTTACTTATGAGGAAGTTTTTTGTCGGCTTATTGTGGACTTTACTTATATTGTTCGTACTTGGTACTGGTGTCGCATTTTATGCCATCAACGAGGGGTGGATTGGCTACATGCCGCCCATTGAGGATCTGCAGAATCCCATCAATCGCTTCGCCACCCAGATATATTCCAGCGACGGTAAATTGATGGGTACGTGGAACTACAATCGCGAAAACCGCGTGATGGTCGATTATACTAAACTTTCGCCACATCTTGTCCATGCGCTCGTCGCTACTGAGGACGTACGTTTCTATGAGCATTCTGGAATCGACTTCTATGCACTGGGTCGCGCTATCGTTAAACGAGGTATTTTTGGACAAAAGAATGCTGGTGGCGGCTCTACCATCACTCAACAGCTGGCCAAGCAGGTGTGGACCACTGAGCGCGCTAAAACCACACTCGAACGCGTTCTTCAGAAGCCGATAGAGTGGGTGATTGCAGTCAAGTTGGAACGTAACTACACAAAAGACGAGATCTTGACGATGTATTTGAATTATTTTGACTTTCTGCATAATGCTGTTGGTATCAAGACGGCCTCAAATACATACTTCAGTAAGGAGCCGAAGGATCTTACCGTCAATGAGGCTGCCACGCTCATCGGTCTCTGTAAGAACCCTTCATACTATAATCCTGTACGTAATCCGGAGCGGAGCCGCGAACGTCGCAACGTCGTACTTGGCCAGATGGTCAAGGCTGGTTTTCTCAGTCAGACCGACTTTGATAAATACAGTAAAGAACCCATCAATCTGCATTTCCATGTTTCTGATCATAAGGATGGTATAGCTACCTATTTCCGTGACTTTCTGCGCCGTTATATGACGGCCAAGAAACCAGAACGTGCCTTGTATGCCTCATGGAACATGGCGAAATATCACATCGACTCAATCAACTGGGAATCAGATCCTTTGTACGGATGGTGCAATAAAAACAAGAAGCGCAATGGCGAGAACTATAGCATCTATACAGACGGTCTCCGTGTGCACACTACCATCGACTCGCGAATGCAGAAATATGCTGAGCAGGCGGTCTATGAGCATGTTGTCAAATATCTCCAGCCCAACTTCAATCAGGGTAAGAAATCGAAATCTAATTTCCCTTATTCAAGTTCTCTGAGTAAGCAACAAGTGCAGCAGATTCTCATGCGTAATGTTCGACAATGTGAACGTTATCGTGTCATGAAAGAGAATGGCGCTTCTGATGCTGAGATTCAGAAATCTTTCCAGACGCGCGTGCCGATGTCTATTTTTACCTACCATGGTGAAGTGGACACGGTAATGACGCCAATGGACTCGATAAAATATTACAAATCTTTCCTGCGGACGGGATTTGTGAGCATGTGTCCGCAGAATGGTCACGTCAAAGCATATGTGGGTGGACTTGACTTTTCCCATTTTGCCTACGATATGGTAATGGAAGGCCGTCGTCAGGTCGGTTCTACGATCAAACCGTTCCTCTATTCCTTGGCAATGGAGAACGGCTTCTCGCCCTGCGACCTTGCGCCGAATGTGCAGCAGACCTATATGGTGGCTGGAAGACCATGGACGCCGCGAAATGGTAGTCATGCACGCTATGGCGAGATGGTAACACTGAAATGGGGTCTGCAGCAATCCAACAACTGGATATCTGCATATCTGATGAGTAAACTGAGTCCACAGGCATTTGTGGATTTGCTCAATCAATACGGTATCAACAACCCTGAGATTCATCCTTCGATGGCTCTTTGTCTGGGACCTTGCGAGATAACCGTTGGCGAGATGGCCAGTGCATATACGGCTTTCGTGAATCATGGTATCCGAGCCTCCCACATGTTTGTCACTAAGATTGAGGATGGAGAAGGAAACCTTATTGCCCAGTTCTCGCCTCGTATGAACGAGGTTATCAGTGAGGAGAGTGCTCATAAGATGCTGTATATGCTCAAGGCTGTTGTTGATGGAGGTACCGCAGGTCGCTTGCGCCATAAGTACAATATGAAGGGCGAACTTGCAGGAAAAACAGGAACAACCAACAACAACAGTGATGCCTGGTTTATGGGACTCACTCCTACGCTTGTTAATGCCTGTTGGGTGGGCGGCGACGATCGTGACATTCACTTCGAGTCGATGTCTTTGGGCCAGGGCGCAGCGATGGCTTTGCCAATTTTTGCCCTTTATATGCAAAATGTTTATAAGGATTCACAACTTGGATATAACGAGAATGCAATCTTTGATCTGCCCGCTGGCTATAATCCCTGTTCATTCATCGAAGATGTTTTGGAAACTAATGATATAGAGGAGATTTTTGAGTAATTTATATCTTATATATTATTAATAAGGTGTAGGTTCTTGTTTTGTCAATAAAGCGGAAAACTTTCGTTAAATCTTTAAAAAAGTGCGTTGAAAATTTGGAGGGTATTGAAAATGTTTGTACCTTTGCACCCGCTTTCGCCCAAAATTTGGGTGCAGGCGGTAAAGGAAAGAGTTCTTTGACAGATTTACATAGACAGAAGTAGTACAAGAAGCGAGCGCCTGTTATGATACAGGTGCTTGGGTATAAGAACAGACCGT
>JAGCPK010000131.1 GCA_017965725.1 Prevotella sp. | reverse complement strand
GGTGGTGTAGAGAAGTTCCTCCGTCACGCCGTGAAGGGTATGCTGCCAAAGGGTCCCCTCGGACGCAGCCTGCTGAACAACCTCTACATCTATGAGGGTACAGAACATCCGCACGAGGCTCAGAAGCCGAAGGCAATTGATATTAACCAGTATAAATAATAAGGAAAGATGGAAGTAATTAACGCAATAGGTCGTCGTAAGAGCTCAATTGCCCGTGTATATGTGAAAGAGGGTACTGGCAAGATCACGATCAACAAGAAAGATTTAGAAGTTTATTTCCCGTCAGCCATCCTGCAGTATGTGGTGAAGCAGCCGCTGAACCTCCTGGACGTTGCTGAGAAGTATGACATCAAGGCCAACCTCGACGGTGGTGGTTTCACTGGCCAGAGCCAAGCACTCCGCCTCGCCATCGCCCGTGCCCTGGTGAAGATCAATGAGGAAGACAAAAAGAAGCTGAAGGACGAAGGTTTCCTGACACGTGACAGCCGTGAGGTAGAGCGTAAGAAGCCGGGTCAGCCCAAGGCACGTCGTCGCTTCCAGTTCAGTAAGCGTTAAACAGACTGGACTATGTTTAGTATCTAAACTGGTGGGATTCCTCGTGACTACCCTCCGGCTGATTCTAACAAAAGTAAGAATTAAATAGAAAGTAAACAATTTAAAAAGAAAGAAATCAAAATGGCAAGAACAAATTTTGACCAGTTGCTGCAGGCCGGCTGTCACTTCGGCCACCTGAAGCGTAAGTGGAACCCCGCAATGGCTCCCTACATCTATACCGAGCGTAACGGTATTCATATCATCGACCTGCACAAGACCGCAGCCAAAATCGACGAGGCTGCCGATGCTCTGAAGCAGATTGCCAAGAGTGGCAAGAAGATCCTGTTCGTCGCTACTAAAAAACAGACAAAGGAAGTGATCGCCGAGAAGGCTACCAGCATCAACATGCCTTATGTGATTGAGCGCTGGCCCGGTGGCATGCTCACCAACTTCCCCACGATCCGCAAGGCCGTCAAGAAAATGGCGAACATCGACAAACTGATGAATGATGGTACATTCGGTAACCTGTCAAAGCGCGAGTTGCTGCAGATCACCCGTCAGCGTGCCAAGTTGGAGAAGAACCTCGGTTCTATCGCCGACCTGACCCGTCTGCCAAGTGCTCTCTTCGTGGTTGACGTGCTGAAGGAGCAGATTGCCGTTCGCGAGGCCAACCGTCTGGGTATCCCCGTGTTCGGTATCGTTGATACCAACTCTGATCCCAACAACATCGACTTCGTGATTCCCGCCAACGACGACGCTAAGGACAGCGTAGAGATCATTCTCAACGCTTGCTGCGCCGCCATCGCCGAGGGTATTGAGGAGCGTAAGGTAGAGAAAGCCGATGAGAAGGCTGCTGATGCTCAGGCTGAAGCAGACGAGGAAGAGGTGAAGCCCAAGCGCGCTGCCCGTCGTAGCCGCAAGGATGCTGAGGCTCCCGCTAAGGAAGAAGCTCCTGCTGAGGAGGCTCCCGTAGCCGAAGAGGCTGCTGCTCCTGCTGAGGAAGAGGCTCCCGCCGCTGAATAATTAAGAATTAATAATTAAGAATTAAGAAAATATTATGGCAATTTCAATTGACGATATCAAGAAGCTTCGCGCTATGACTGGTGCTGGACTGGCTGACGTAAAGAAGGCTCTGACCGAGGCCGAGGGCGACTTCGACAAGGCTAAGGAACTGCTCCGTGAGCGTGGCCTGGCTATCGCTGCCAAGCGTAGCGACCGTGAGACATCTAATGGTTGTGTACTCGTAAAGGCTGTTGACGGCTTTGCCGCCATGCTTGCCCTGAAGTGCGAGACCGACTTTGTTGCTAATGGTGCCGACTTTATCGCTCTGACTCAGACGATCCTCGACGCTGCCATCGCTACAAAGGCTGCTGACCTCGAGGCTGTGAAGGCTCTCGACATTAATGGTCAGACCGCTCAGGAGGCTGTGACACAGCGCTCTGGTATCACTGGCGAGAAGATGGAACTCGACGGTTACCTGACTCTCGAGGGTGACAATGTGGAGGTTTATGACCACATGGGTAAGCACACCCTGTGCACCATGGTCCAGACCAACAAAGCCGCTGCAGAGCAGGGTCACCTCATCGCCATGCAGGTGGCTGCCATGAAGCCTGTGGCTCTCGACGCCCAGAGTGTTGAGCAGAAGATTCTCGACGAGGAGTACAAGACCTCTTTCGAGAAGACCAAGCTGGAGCAGGTGGAGAAGTTCGTGGAGATGAAACTCAAGAAGGCTGGTATCAACCCCAACCTCGTTGACTCTGAGGATCATATTGAGAGCAACACCGCCAAGGGTTGGCTCACTAAGGAGCAGGCTGACGAAGCCCGTAAGATCATTGCCGATGCAAAGGTCGAGGGTGAGGCTCAGCTGAAGATGCCTATGATTGAGAACATCGCCAAGGGTCGTGTGCAGAAGTTCCTGAAAGAGAGCTGCCTCGTTGACCAGGAGTTCCAGTTTGGTGACGGCGACAAGGCAACTGTTGCTCAGTGGCTTGCCAAGCAGGACAAGGATCTGAAGATTGTTGCCTTCAAGCGCTTCACGCTCGTTGCTGACTAATCTCTAGTCCATATAAAAAAAGAGAAATCGGTATTGCTTGTGCAGTACCGATTTTTATTTTTATAAGGTGTAAAGCAAATAAATCAGTTATTTTGTTTTTTTATACAAAGAAAATGTTTACCTTTGTAGCCGTAATCTTTGACGTGTATTATATCCCTAAAATAAAAACTTATGAAAAAGATCTTATTTTTGACAACAGCCTTCTTCCTCTTTTTGGGAGGAACGATTCAGGCACAAGTGATGAAAGCAGCAGACTTGGAGAAATATGCCAAACAGAAGTATGGTGACAAGTGGCTCGATGCAGCCAAGAACCTTTCTACGGGACTGACCCTCGACAAGAATGAGAGTCTGACGTATCAGCAGGTCATTGAAGCGCCAGGCAAGACCAAGCAGCAACTGTATGTGGCTTTGAACTATTGGACGACAGCGACCTTCAAGGATAACTCGGCTATCACCTTGAACGACAAAGAGGCTGGTTGCATCATTATCTCCTCGACCATCAAGAACATCGCGGAACATGTGGGAACCCTTAATAAGTATTCTGTCAGCATCACGCCTGTCATCCGTCTCGACATCAAGGAAGGAAAGATACGTGTCACATATACCGTACAGACCTACGATGTGTTGGCAGACATCAGCGGTGGCTGGCTCAGTCCTTCTGACGATTCCCGGAAAACCTATGGCGACTCGAAACGTAAGGCAGACGACAAGACCAATGCCAATCTCTACGACGAGCAATGGGAGATCGCCAGGCACTATCCCTTCGTGGAGAAAGATGCCCAAAAGCGTACCTGTGCCAAAGCCCTCGTGATGACACATGCATACTCAAACGCCATCATCGATAAAGTCGAGGAAGCCGTTAAGAACGGTATCGTCGGCAACGATGATGACGATTGGTAAATACTTTCTTTAGGTTTTACTTGCCTGTGCGAACGGTATTGAGGAAGTTGACCATCTTCTGGAGGTTCTCTTCGCTATACATGCCCATGCCGTGACCACCCTCAGGAACGAAGGTTGCCTCGGTCTTGACACCTGCAGCCACCAACTTCTCGTAGAACATCTTACCCTGGCAGCAAGGAACGACATTGTCCTTCTCACCGTGGAAGATGATGATGGGAGGATTGTTCTTGTTGACATAGTAGGTGGCACTCAGGCTACGATACTTATCTGGTTCCTTGGCGAGTTTTGAGTTCAGCAGCACATCCTCGGGGCTGTTCTCACCCATGCTCATACCAGGACCGCAATCCATGGCGGTGAGATCGACAGGACCAGACCAGTCGCAAGCGGCATTCACGCTGCTGCTCTCGTTGGCAAAGCAACCGACAGTACCCTCAAGGTCGATATCTACCGTACCCACCTTCGTCTGTTTCAGACCACTGGTGGTGGCAGCCGTAGAAGAGAGGTGACCACCTGAAGAGAAGCCGCTGGTGGCAACGAACGACGTGTCGAACTTGTATTTCTTTGCCTCACCACGTACGAAGCGGATGACGGCACGGATATCATGGATCTGGGCAGGCCATTTGGCATCCATACTACTGCGGTGGTTCGGACAAACCACGGCATAGCCAGCCTTCAGCAGAGCGTTCACGATGGTACCGAGGTCGGCAGCACCCTTACTACTGTTGCTGAACCACGCACTACCATAGATATGGATCACGACGGGATAGGCTGCCTTTTCTTCTTTCGGCAGGTAGATATCGCAGGTGTGATAAGCCTGATCGTCGCCAGCATAATTGACATCCTTCCACTCTTGCGAAGTCTCCAACTTCGGCTGTTGCATCTGGAAGCCTCCGAATCCACCGAAGCCTCCTCCGGGCTGTGCCATCAACATCGTTGAAGCACACAGCATCACTGTTGATAATAAAGTCTTTTTCATTTGTTAATTGTTAGAATAAAAAGTTATGTAATGAATTGATTATTCTACTGAACTCTCTGAGAGATAAAACTCCCTCAGCGGCTTGCTGACAGGTTCTCCCTTCAGGGTGACCTCCTGCTGCAATTTGATGTCTGCCGAAGAGGCACCTACCTTCACAACGAACGAGCCGGGATGGATGTTCCATTGGCGCTGTCCTTTGTTTGTATAGAAACCGAACTGCTCCGTATAGAGTTTCACCTTCACCGTCTTGGTCTGTCCTGGCTGGAGACTCACACGTGCAAAGCCTTGCAACTGGATAGGACGGATCTGCTGGTTGTCAGCCGCTGGCGACAGATAGACCTGTGCAATCTCGTCGGTAGCCACCTGACCCGTATTCTTCACTTCGAAGGAGAGGCTGATGCTCTCGTCTGTTGTCTGGGCCTCGCCATCTATCTTCAGGTTCTGATACTCGAATGTGGTATAACTCAGACCATAGCCGAAGGGCCATTGTATTTTAGAGGTGAGCGGTGAGGGGTCAGAGGTGAGAGAATTGTAGCAGATGGGCTCATAGATCTCCGTATTCGGATAACTGACGGACAGTTTTGCCGATGGCGACACCTTACCATAGAGGATATCTGCAACAGCATTGCCACCTTCCTCGCCAGGATACCAAGCCTGGATGACGGCAGCACACTTCTCGGCGATACCAGAAACGACCTGAGCACGACCACCGAACATCACCAGTACCACAGGCTTGCCAGTAGCCAACAGGTCTTTCACAAACTGTTCCTGTTTGCCAGGCAGACGGAGTCCCTGACGGTCACGGTTTTCACCACAGAGCATCACGTTCTCACCGACAGCGGCAATGATGACGTCAGCCTGTTTGGCCAGTTTCAGGGCATTGGCCTTGTCGGCTTTCTCGCCAGAATCTACCTTGCGGTGCAGGATCTCGTACTCCCAGGCACGCTCATCACCCAGTTCACCATATTTCGTCTCTATCTCCTCTGTCCAGTCACAGCCACGTTCATACATCAGGTTCACCCCCTCGGGTTTATGACCTGTCATACCCTCCAGAAGGGTGATGGTATGAGGATGGTCGAGGTCGGTCTCCACCCGCTTCCAGAAATAGGACATGGCGGGGAAGGAGTAGTCGCCTAACATGGCCCACATCGAGTTGGCATTAGGACCTGTGAGCAGGATATTCTTGGCTTCTTTCAGGGGAAGCACGCCATTGTTCTCCAAGAGAACGACAGACTGTGTGGCAATGTCGTAGGCCGTCTGACGCTCCTCAGGACTGTCGAGGGTGATCTGTTCTGTGCTGTAGAGATAGGCATCCTTGTCGAAGAGTCCTGCACGGAACTTGATACGCAGCACATTCTTCACGGCCCGTTCCAGCACCTCAGGCTTCACCAGTCCCTTGTCGATAGCCTCCTGCAGGAATTTGTAGTTGGCCCCGAAGGGGAAATCGACATCGTTGCCATTGTTGATGGCAGCAGCAGCCTTTTCCACCACAGAGTCGAGACCTGGTATCTGGTCGATGGCGGTATAGTCGCTCACCACCATCCCATCGAAACCGACATAGTCGCGCAGGATGTCCTGCAGGATCTCACTGTTGCAGACACATTTCGTGCCGTGCACCTCGTGGTAGCCAGGCATCACCGCCACACTACCCGTCTTTCGGATCATCGTCTCGTGGGGCAGGAGGATCTCTTCCATCAGTTCCTTCTCGTCAGCATCACCACCGCCACCGTAGCCAAGGTAGTGCTTCGTACAGGCACCCACGCCCTTCTTCAGGTCGCCCTGCTGCAGACCCTTCACGAAGGCCACACCCATGGCGGCGGAGAGATAGGCATCCTCGCCATACGACTCCTCCAGACGGTTGAAACTCGGTGTGCGACAGACATCGACCATTGGCGAGAGGGCCAGGGCACCACCCATCTTCCGCATGGCGGTACTCGTCTGGCGTGTCTTCAGTTCCGCCAGTTCGGTATTGAACGAGCACGCCTGTCCTATCTGCTGGGGATAGATGGTAGAACCCTTGGTGTTGATACCCGAGAGCACCTCCTCATGGAAGAGGGCAGGGATCCCGTTGGGCGTGTGATGCATCAGCCAGTCCTGCACCGCCATCACCTTATCACGGATGTCGTTGGGGTCGCGGGGCTTCTGGAGGGCAAACTGCGAGAAGTGTCCGATACCGTAGGGAATCAGTTCACGGCATTTCGCCGTATCGAGGTTACCCGCCTCGTCGAAGAGGTCGTCCATATACATACTCTTCAACTGTGCGATGCGCTCTTTCTGCGGCATCTTCTGGTAGAGTTCGTCGATCTGCTGTTCCATGTCAGGGGCAGCAGTGCATCCAGCCAAAAGTGCGGTCATGCCTATCATTGCCAATTTCTTCATTTCACCTTTTCACTTTTTCAATTTTTCACCTTTTTACCTTTTCACCACTTTCTTTCCATTCACGATATAGAGTCCACGGGGTAGGGCATCCCAGCCTTCCTTGGCACCCACCTTCACACCCTGAAGGGTATAGACTGCGCCATCAGTCTTCTCCGACCTGACGGTCCTGATACCGTTAGAAAGCCCTTCTGCATAGAGGCCGAAGTAAGTGGGATTATCATATTTGGCAGCGGCATTGTCAGACAGATATTTTCCCGTATATTTGTTTTTGAGTGTAAAGCCTTTACCGCTCTCATACTTGATCTCCCATACGGCACCATCCTTTACGTCCTGTCCGTTCTGATCATTCAGTCCTAAGATAAAACTGCAGTCTGCCACCGTAGAGTAACCGTTCAGATAGCCCGGACTACCCCAGATCACATACGGTTCCCCATTGAGTTGGAGCAGACGGAGCAGATATTCGTCACCAGACAGTTTCTCTGCACGGAACATATAGCCTACGATACTTGTGTTGTCCAACACCTTCTCTGGCTCATCGAAGCCCAGGTTCTGGTTGTCCGAACCGAAGAACATCTTGCCTGCATCCTCGTTCAGGATATAGAAGTCGTAATTCTCTATCTGTTCGATACTCGTCAGTGCACCATAGCCAGACTGTTCCTCGCCACTGGGTGTTCCGACAGTGATATCCACCTTGTGCTCCGTACCGAAGAAGTCGGTATAGACCGCCGTCACGATACCAGAAGTACCGTCTTCACCCAGTTTCACCTTTCCTTTGTTGATGGTGAAGTCCTCACTGGTGAAGGTCGTCTCTGTGGTCAGGTCCTCCTTATGTCCATCGACGAAGGTACACATCAGTTTCAGTGTCACGGTAGCCTTGGCCTTTCCTGTGATCGTTGTCACGAAGGTCTTGGGGGTAAGCACCTTCTTCAGGTTTTCCGGCATATCATATTCGGCGTTGACCTTTGTCTCAAGCCCCATCGTCTGCAACATCACGTAGGCATAGCGCTTGCCAAGGGTACGATAGCCTGCAGCAGAGAAGTGCCAGGGGTCACTCCCGTTGCCGGGAATACCTGAAGCACTGACAACATGACCGGTAGGAATGGTGGAAGGGATCTTTGCCACGACATTATTATGACTGGAACAGCCACCACCTTGATCCTGATACTCCACCTCACCTACCAACAAAGGCACATTCTCTGCCTCCAGACCGAGGTCTGTCAACATATCGTTATAGATCTTCTTCACCATTTTGGGCCAGTTGGGGTCGCCGCAGTTGGAACAGCCCTGATGGAGCAGGATGCCCTTGATGACACCTACCTCCTGCGCCTTCTTAGCCATATCAATCAATCGACCATAGGGGTTGCCGCCGTAATAGTTCTTCGACAGCGTAGCCCACCACTCGTCGGGATTGGCTTTCAACTTAGCCTCGTATTTGTCCTTGTCGAACATCTCGATAGGACTGCCACCCATCGCCACTGCCACGACACCCACCTTCACATCGGTAGGCAGGGCCGCCACCATGGTACGTCCGAAATAGTCGGTGGGACCGAGTTTTCCCATCGGACTGACGATGGGACACTTCGCCGTGTACCACTCGCCCAACTTACGCTTGGGACTGTCGAAATTGGTCGTAGCCAGCATCTGGAAGCGCTCATCCACCTGGTTGTCGATACTCTGCCACTGGGCATTGCCTTCCATGTTCGACTGTCCGAAACAGAGATAGATATAGAAGTTAGGATCAACCTCGGCTTTTGCACCCGACAGCCATGCTGTCAACATGAAACTCATCAATAACAGTTTTTTCATTTCCTTTTGTATTTAGATTGTTTTATAATTTACCTTTTTGCCGTTCTCATACCATAGATATACACCACCAGGAAACAGACGAGGGGCAGGATGAATGAGAAGTTCGTGGCGGGGAAATCGCCGAATACCGTACCCTGGTCGATGATCATCGCCTGCAGCGGGGGCAGTACCGAACCGCCCAGGATGGCCATGATCAGACCTGCCGCGCCGAACTTCGCATCGTCGCCCATCCCGTCGAGGGCAATACCGTAGATGGTGGGGAACATCAGCGACATACAGCCACTGACGCAGACCAGACAGTAGATACCTAACCTGTTCTGGAAGATAATCACACCCAGTGTGAAGACCATCGCCAGCACGGCGAAGGCAGCCAACAACTTTGCAGGCTTCACCCAACGCATGAGGAAGGTGGCGATGAAGCGCGAACAGATGAAGAAGAGCATGGCATAGATATTAAACTGCTGCGACAGCACCTCTGCCGCCTGTTCCTCCATCCCCTCAGCCATAAACACCCGCGTACCATACTGGATGATAAACGTCCAGCACATGATCTGAGCACCCACGTAGAAGAACTGGGCCACTACTCCTTCGCAATAGTGCGGCAGGGCGAAGATACGTTTCAGGGTCACCATGAAGTGGATGTCGTGACTCTGGTCGGCATTCTTCGGCATCTTCGTGAAGAGGATGATGAGGAACATCACCACGATGACCAGTCCGATGGCAAGGTAGGGTGAGATGAGCACGTCGAGGTCGGCATTCTTGATGGCCTCAAACTGTGCATCGTCCAACAGTGCCCGTTCGTCGCTGCTCATCGGGTTCAGTTTCGCCTGGATGAAGTTCATCGCCACGAACATACCGATGATGGAGCCACAGGGGTTGAAGCACTGTGCCAGGTTCAGACGGCGCGTGGCAGTCTCCGGCTCTCCCATGGAGAGGATATAGGGGTTACACGAAGTCTCCAGGAACGACAGTCCGCAGGTCATGATGAAGTACGACATCAGGAAACAGCCGTAGAGTCCGATGCTCTTCGAGGGGAAGAACAGCAGGGCGCCGGCGGCATAGAGTCCCAGACCCATCAGCACACCCGCCTTGTAACTGTATTTACGGATAAAGATGGCGGCAGGCAGGGCCATACAGAAATAGCCGCCGTAGAAGGCCATCTGCACCAGTGCCCCGTCGGTGACACTCATACGGAAGATCTTCGAGAAAGCCTTCACCATCGGGTTCGTGATATCGTTGGCAAAGCCCCACAGGGCAAAGCAGAACGTCACGAGGATAAACGGAATGAGGTAATTATTCTTTTTCATCTTTCACCTTTTCACTTTTTCACCTTTAGAACTTCACGAGGATACGGAACACCTTGCCGGGATTCTCGGCCCACTGCTGCATGGCCTCCGGTGCGCCCTCAGGAGACACCTCATTGGATATCAGCCGATCCACGGGGCACGTACCACGTTCCAGATAGTGGATGACGGCACGGAAGTCAGCGGGTTGGGCATTGCGGGAGCCACGGATGTCGAGTTCCTTCTGCACGAACAGTTTCGTCTGGAACGACACCTCCGTCTTGGCATAGCCGATGCAGACCACACGACCTGTAAAAGCCACCTCGTTGACAGCCATCTGGTAGGTCACAGGACTGCCCACCGCCTCGATGATCACGTCAGGCCCGAAGCCCCCCGTCATCTCCTGCAGACGGGCATGCACATCCTCCGTCATCGTGTTGACAGTATAGGTGGCACCCATCTCCTTGGCCAAGGCCAGTTTCTCGTCATCGATATCGGCGGCAATGACCGTCGCACCCCGCAGGGCACTGCGCACGATGGCACCCATGCCCACCATGCCACAGCCAATGACAACCACCGTGTCGATATCCGTCACCTGGGCACGGTTCACGGCGTGGAATCCCACGCTCATCGGTTCTATCAGTGCACAGGTGCGTGGGTCGAGCCCACCTGCGGGGATCACCTTCTCCCAAGGCAGGACGATAAACTCGCGCATGGCACCGTTGCGCTGCACACCCAGCGTCTCGTTATACTGACAGGCGTTCACCCTGCCGTTACGGCATGAGGCGCACTTGCCACAGTTGGTATAGGGATTGACGGTGACGGTCATGCCCGGCTTCAGTATCTCCGGCACGTCGGCACCCACCTTCTCTATCACGGCACCCACCTCATGGCCCGATATCACGGGCATCTTCACCATCGGGTTCTTACCTAAGTAAGTGCTGAGGTCGCTTCCGCAGAAGCCGACATAGTCGAGGCGCAGCATCACCTCGCCACTCCCCATTTCCTGCGCCGGCACATCCACGACGGCCATCTGGCGCTCTGCTTTAATCTGTATTGCTTTCATATTTCAATTTTTGATGTTTCACATCGAGCCCGCTCACGCTCGGCAGAGTCCAAGAGCACTTGGCTCTGCTCTCGCTTAATCGCGGCCTTCACCTTTTCACCTTTCACTCGCTCATGTTTTTGATGTACGGCAGTTCGGGCAGATCCGCAAACCCATAGAAACCTCGGGCGTTCTCACCCAAGAACAGCCTTTTCTCCTCCTCCGTCAGTTCCTCCGACTTGATGATAAAGTCGTACGACATCCTGTAGGTGATAGCCGTGATGGTGCGCGGATAGTCGCTGCCCCACATCAGTTTCTCCATACCTACCAGACCAGCCGCCTCCTTGATGGCACGCACTGCCGACGGGAAGGGATAGAACTCCGTATTGTAGAGCCAGGTGATGCCCCCCGACTCGATCATCACCCCTTCGTGGCGTGCCAACTTGATCTGCGCCTGCCAACTGGGGTTCTCCCAACAGGGAGTCTGTGGCGGGTTGGCCATGCCCAAGTGTCCGATGGCAATCTTTAACTTCGGACATTCCTCGACGACCTCCTTCAGTTCTCCTGTCTGCCGGTCACCGTCGGCCAGCGTGATCGACAGCATCACGCCCCGCCGTTCCATCTCACGGAACATCCGCATCATCGGGTCGCTCGTCAGCGGACGGCCCAGCAGCCTGTGCCCGGGTATGGCCAGTCCGCGGAACTTCGCATCCATGAGTGCTGAGGCCTGCTGTTCAAAACCGTCGTGGAGATAGTCGGCCATCCCGAAGACGAAGAAACGCTTAGGATATTTCTGGCTCACCTCCGCCAGATAGTCGTTCTGCAGTCCGTCGATGAACTCCTGCACCACCACGGCTGCTCCCACCTGGGCATAGTCCATGTTTGAGAGGAACACCTCAGCCGAGTTCCGTCCGTCGATGATAAATGGCGGGATCATCTGCACCTCCTCACCGAGGAAGATCGAACGTCCATTCTTCAGTGAACGGATCACCTTCCCGTCCCAGGAGGTATCTTGCTTCAGCCATAGATGGCTGTGTGCGTCGATGATAAGATACTGATTCATTTCAGAATAATAGGTATTGTGGGTGCAAAGATACGAAAAAAGCTTGTAAAAGCGAAGCGATTTTGGAAGATTAACGCAATTCGGCCTGAAATAAAGGCAAGACGGGGATTTAGAGCCCCTTGATAAGGGGCGGCTATAATGCAGGGATATGCAAATTGGGGAGGATTGGTGAAGGAGTTAGGTTGCCAAATCGTAACCCAATTTATGACCTTGGAGACGAGGTAATCGACAACGTAAATTGGTACAGAATGACGCACCTTTCACTGCCCATTTTTAAATGTACCGAATTCGGTATAATTAAAAATGAGATTGTAGAGGTCTGTTCGGCTTTTGTTTATTTGGGCGCGAAGGTAATTCGTAATCATCAAATAGGCTCATTCTGAAAATTCCTTATTGTGAAATAACACTTCAGGGAAACAAAAGCCTAATATCTGCCGAGCTTGCTCATCAGAAAGCAGACAAGCATCTTTGTGTGGCACTCCACAGAAAAGTGCGTATAAGGCTACACCCTTCAACGGAAACTCTTTGCAGTATGTCAAGCAAAAGGAAATAATAGGCAACAGCTATTGTGGC
>JAGCPK010000130.1 GCA_017965725.1 Prevotella sp. | reverse complement strand
CTAAGCATAAACGCCATTGAACTTCGTTCGATGACGTTCACGCTCTGCAAAGCCCGAATCATTTATTCGGCTTTGCTCTCGCTAAAACACGCCATTGAGTATTTGCTCGAGAAGGCGCTTGGGAGTGGAGGAAAGTCTGAAAACCAGCCTTTTTCGGTAAAAATGCCGCTACATCACGATGTATGGTGTAGGCTGGCGCAATCAAATTTTTGTGGAATAATAAAACAGGAAGGACTGTCATGTATTGTAGTCTCTCTTTTTGCTCAGCGCAACTGTGCGCATACGTGTATTATTATATAGGTTTGTGGGGGTAGTCTGTCGTGAGACAATACTCCCCCTTTTTAGAGTATTTATAAAATTTAGATAATATGATGTATATTTTTATCGTTACCCTCGAGTTCCTGCTGGCCTTCGTCGGCGTAGGTCTGCTCATTAGGCACTACAACCACAAGGAGTAGATTCACCCTAAACGGTTCTCGTTACTCCGTCTTGCCGCCCATAGCACGACAGCCTATTTTTGCGCGATAGATTGTTGGCATAGAAGTTCTGGGGAAAAAATCTGGTGGTTTGCCAGAAAAGCAGTAATTTTGTTCCCTCTACTTCCTTGATTCAAGTATTATTAATTATTTGAAGTCCATGAAAAGAAAACTATTTTTAGTTCTGGCACTCCTGTTAGTCGTGACAGGCGTTGATGCCCAGAAAGTCGATCAGCGCCTCATGCGCCTGGTACAGCATGCAGCCACCACCCGTGCCCTGTCGGCACATCCTGATGGTTCTCAGGCTGCCAGTAATCACCTTGTTGCTCGTTACAATGCCGATGGCACCATCAAAAACCTGTCGGCCTATGCCATCCTGGAGAAGGGTGCCGAGTGCCCCACAGCGCTCCTCGAGCAGATGGGGATCCAGGTGCGCTTCATCACCGACGACATGGTGGGACTCGTCATACCAGCCGACAAACTGGCCGACCTCATCCTGTGCGGAATAGGTGAAGAGTTGTCCAACAACAATATCATCGATTGTATGAAGAAGATCTTCGAGTATGCCGATCAGGTGGGCAAGCCTGCTGTCATCAGTGTCAGTTTGGGAAACCCCTTGGGATTACATGATGGTAGTGAGATGGTAGGCACGGCGATAGCCAAATTGACGGATAACGGCACTAAACCAGGTCGTGCGGTCGTGGTCAGTTCAGGAAACCAAGGCGAGCACTATCAGTCGATCGTCCAGAAACTGTCTGGTGCTGACGATGAACTGAAGTCGGTGCTGGGAGCCCGCAGTTTTACTTCAGATAAACTGCCCAGATACAGACAGGGCTTCATCTTCTATGCCGACGATTATAAGGATTTCAGCATCGAAATCAAATTGGTGAATATCGCGACGGGAGCCGTCGAAGAGTGGGAAAAACAGATGACGGATAGCGATGGCGACGTCTATAGGCCCAAGATCGAGAAGAATACCGATGTGCCTACAGCCAAGGGTGGCAAAGCTGTTACCTATGGATTCGACGTCGAAAGAAGGGGCACACTCGACGACCCCAACTTACGCTTGGCACTGTTTGTGAAGCCAGGAAGTGCCGGACAGACCATCAAGATGGTTTGCGACGGAGATAATAATGACGAGCCCTGCTTCGATGCCCCCACCGAGGGTGGTTACGACTTCAAGACCGCTGGCTATACGAAGGGTAATGGCAACTTAGCCTGCAACACGTCTATTTGCAATATGGCCTGTATTTTCATCTCCCCCCCTTGCGGATATAGAATAATGGCTGAATAATGCGAACCTCTTTACGGACCCGCTGCCAGTCGAAACAGACTTTAGCTTGTCGTTCATGATTTTTGCAGAAGCGAGTATTATTTGCATTTTGTCGGTAATATGCCTAACGACCTTCGATATTACTTGATGTACTTCACCTTCGAGGCATCACGGGGCTTGGCATCGGGCTGTTCGTCGGGATAGCCGATGGCGATGATGTAGTTCAACTTGTAGTCAGCGGGGATGTCGAGGCGGTCGAGGAAGAACTTGCACTTTTCGTTCGACAGCAGGAAACGCACGGGACCGCCCAGGCAGCAAGTGCCGAGCCCCATCGACTGTGCTGCCAGCATGATGTTCTCGCCCAGCAGACCTGCATCCAACTCGCCACCACCATTAGCAGGGGTGCAGACACATATCAGGTTAGGCGCATTGCGAAACATATTTTTGAAGTCCTTGTCGCGCTTCACCTGCTCGGCATTCGCCTGTTTATAGACCTCCGTCACGTCAGCAATCAGTTTCTGGCCTTCCACCACACGAACAATCCACGGTTGACGGTTCATACCGCTGGGCGCATTGATACCCGCACGGACTACTACCTCCAACTTCTCATGCTCTACAGCCTTGTCGAGGTACTTGCGGATGGAGCGACGGGCCATGATAGCACTCAGGACAGGATTCACTTCCAAACAGATATCAGCCTCAATATCGGTCATATTATCCGTCGGCTCATAGCGTTTCAATACGCGTCCGTCACGTGACACGAGGAACTTGGTGAAGTTCCATTTGATATCGCTCTTCTTGTCATAGTTGGCATCCTGTCTGCGAAGCATGCCGTCCATCATCTTGCCCCGTTCATCGTTGGCATCGAAGCCACCGAAGCCTTTTTGTGCCTTTAGCCAAGTGTAGAGTGGGTGAGCCCCCTCGCCGTTTACCTCAATCTTATCGAACTGCGGAAACTCTATATTGAAGTTGGCCGTGCAGAATTGGTGAATTTCCTGAATCGTACCAGGAGCCTGTTGCCCGAACTGGTTACAGGGGAAGTCCAGAATCTCCAGCCCCTCACTACGGTACTTCTCATATAGCGCCTCCAGTTCCTTGTACTGAGGCGTGAATCCACAGCGGGTGGCGGTGTTTACAATCAGCAACACCTTACCCTTGTATTCAGAGAGTGACACCTCCTTGTCCGCATCATCCTTCACCTTGAAATCATAGATACTCTGTGCTGAAAGCGTCAACACACAAACCATTGCCATGAGGCTTAAAACCATTTTTTTCATATTAGTCTAATTTATTTCTGTTATAACATTCTCTCTAATTTGTCAACAGCCTGCAATCTTCTTCTTCGACACGTTTACCAGTGTCACCTCATGACCTGCTGTCTCGGCAGCCTTCTTGTACTCCTCCGCCATCCAAGCGGTGTTGCCATTGGCTCGTGGAGAGCCTTGTAAAATTAGAACTTTCATAATTGTATTTGTTTTGAATGATTACAATATTGCAGGGCAAATCACACTCCCAGTCGCCTAAAAAGTGGGGCGAACCAGTCGTACTCGTCGGGTATCCTGTCGGTCTTTTCGCTTAATAATGCTTCTACAAAACTATCCATCATACGCGTAATACCTAAAATTCATTTAATTTATTTGCAAAGATAGTGATAATTACGGATTTATCGCTAAATTTGCACCAAGAATTAGCATTGTTTATCAAGTAACCCCACAAATACTAAAGATATGGACTCGAATTTCTGGATATTTCTCTGCTTCGGACAATCGAATATGGCAGGTCAGGCTCCCATTGAAGAGCAGGACTTGACGGTAAGTGAACGCTTCCTGAGTATGGCTACTACAGATGGTGCTGACCGCAAGTTGGGAACATGGCGCAAGGCCGTGCCGCCTCTCTGCCGTGCTGATGCCAACCTCGGCCCTGCTGACTGGTTCGGGCGCACGTTGCTTGAAATTGTGCCTGAGCATGTGCGCATTGGCATTGTGTCGGTGGCAGTTGAGGGTTGTCCGATCACTTTCTTCGACAAAGACAGAAACGCAGTTGTCATTGCCATGGAAGATCGCGACTGGATGAACGACATCTTGAATCAGTATGGACGTGATCCCTACGAGCGACTGCTGAGTATGGCGAAGATTGCTGCCAGGGACGGTGTCATTAAGGGCATCCTGCTGCATCAGGGCGAGACGGATGCCTACGACAGGGAATGGCAGGAGACGGTGAGGAAAATTTACTGTGACCTGCAACATGAACTACAGTTCGATCCGATGGCTGTCCCCTTGCTCGTTGGAGAGGTGGTGCGAACGGAATATGGCGGCATCTGCGGTCATGCCAATCCCACCATCAACGACATTGCCAATCGCTATCCGAACACGTATGTCGTATCTTCCAAGGGTTGTCTGCCCTGCGACGATGATCTCCATTTCAGTGGCGAGGGCTACAGGCTTCTGGGCCGTCATTATGCACAACGCTATCTGGAGGCTACGAATCCACAATTAGCAGAAACGATAAAATAGAAACGCATTATATCAGATAATGAGAAAATTACTGTTATCAGTCCTTCTGCTTTTGTCTGTTGCAGTATCGGCACAGGATATTGAGGGATTCGTCAACAGACAGACGCAAATATATCCGAAGTCGCGGTTGCTTGATATCTATAAGTCGTGCTTTCAGGACTACATGGGAGCCGAACACCTGATTTCTGACAGACAAAGCGTTAAGGTATATTTGGATGAAGAGTTGAATACTACCAATCTTGATGACCTTATGCCCTGGTACTACGAGCCATGTGGGATAGACAGCAACTATTATCGTGTCAGTATCAGGACTATCAAGGAGGGTATTATCACAGAAGACCAACTCCTCGATGCCTTCATCCGCAGTGCAAACGGAAAGAGCAGCGAGAGCCGCCATGCTCGCTTGGATGACCGAGTCGTGACGGACGAAGGCGAAGCCAACTCAGAGACAAGACCTTCTGTTGAGTCGTGGAGCGACCGCTGGCACATGATTATTGGTACGATTGACCAGATGAAACTGGATTTGCCGAACTTCCAAGAGGATAAGCAGTTCATTGATAGCGTCCTGTCTGTTGGCAAATATGCTATCAGTCATTCATCAGATTATCGTAATGCCTATCATCCACACTACAGGATCGTGGAGCGAAACATCTTTGAGAAAGAAATCAAACCACTGATAGATAGAGGAAGAAAATAGTTGCTATCTCTTTCTTGCCCTGAAATACAACTTGCTCCACCGAAGAACCTGGTTGCAAACATAAATCTGTTATGATTTCACACCCAGAATCGTAGCATACGATGGCTTCTTCCGATGGTTTTCCGTCTGTACGAACCCTGCATCGTCAAGCAGAGTCTTCAGCTGCTCAGATGAATAGGCTGTCATACCCTCCACCACGTTCGTCCATTTGGAGTCCGTATCGACCACCTCGACCATGATGGCGAAATGACCTCCGGGCTTTGATAATTTAATATCACTTTACCCCATGGACAAGCATTTTCAGGGTGTAAACGGATTTTGATGCAGTAATGAATAGAATATCGCGCTCTTTTCCGCCAAAGCAAACGTTTGCTGTCCAGTCCTCAGGAATAGGGAAATGAGTTATCTTGTGGCCATCCTTGTCGAATACGGTCACACCGTCGCCGGTAAGATAGATGTTACCTCTGTCGTCTATTGTCATCCCGTCAGACCCCATGTCGGCAAACACCTGCCGGTTCGTCAGGCAGTCGTCTGGTTGGATGTCATATTTCAGGATTCTGTTTGCCTTTGCCTCCGCCACATACAGATGTTTTCCGTCGGGCGTTCCTACGATACCATTGGGCTGGTTGAGCGTTGAGTCAAGCATTGTAAGTTGCTTACTTCCCGGAGCCAGATAATACAAGCCCTCTACAGGTTGTTGGCGCTCTGGGCTGCGTGTCCAGTAGTCTCTTTTAAAATAGGGGTCAGTCAGATAGTAACCTCCATCCTTCGAGATCCATACATCGTTAGGGCCGTTCAGCAATTTGCCACCGAAGTCGGTTATCAGTATCCTGGAATGTCCTTTCATATCGAAAGACCAGAGTTGGTTGTCCATATCTGCGCAGGCTATCAAGTTACCTTGGGCATCAAAGTACATCCCGTTAGATCGACCACTCTGATCAGTAAACAGCGTGATCTTTCCAGATTCGCAGTCCCAACGGTAAATCCTATTGTTGGGTTGGTCTGTAAAGAATACATCACCCCTTGTGTCTGCCGCAGGCCCTTCTGTAAAACTATACGAGTCAGAGAGTCTTACAGGGCTTTCCCCTTCTGCAACGATATCATTCGATTGAGCCTGAGCACATGCCGTCATCACACCAAGAATAGTGCATGCCCAAAATAATCGTGAGTCAAACTTCTTGCAGGAAAACCTGCTTCTTGCAAATTCAATGAAATCCATAATCGTGTTGGTTTAAAATATAAAATTATTTAGCTTTGCCTCCGAATTCATTGTATGACACGTTCTCTAGCTTCCACTTGTCTTTAGGCGTGGGACTCTCTGCAGGATAGCCAATGATGATGGCACAGAGAGCAAAGCCAAACGTGTTTGAGTCTTGCCGAGCTGATAAAATCTTTTTCATAAGTCACTATTGTTTTTATGTTGTTAGAAATTTACTCTTCTTTCAGGTGCTGAAAACGAGCAGAAGTTTATAATTGTGTTACTTTTATCGGTTCAGAGTTACATTAATCTTTTTATTTTTTTCTCCATCCGATAGCAGGTAAATGTTTCTCCGACAATTTTCTGCGAGTAGTCAGCCACATAGCCCATCGTTTCGTAGAAATGGATTTTGTTGTCACGGCTCTCCAGTACAGCAGTACGGTAGCCCAGTTCCTTTGCCCACTTCTCTGCTTCCCGAACCACAAGCGTTCCAAGTCCCTGATGTCGATACTCCGGCAGAACGACAATCCTGCCAAGCATTACCCGTTCATCGTCAATAGCATACAGCCGGCATGTCGCTACTGGCAGGTAGTTATCGACAATTACGATATACTTGGTTTCTGGCGTATCATGCTCGTCAAACTCTGCATATAGCGTAATCTGATGCTTCCGCGCCATTGCCTGTATGCGCACGTAGTAGGCTCCAGCCTGCTCTGCAGTCTTAGTGGCTTTGATAATTTCCATGTTTCATCTTTTAATCCTATTAGTTTTTGCATTTAAACTTGTCTTTGAGTCGTTTATATCCTTCTACGCCCAGAATGGTCAGACTTCCATACTGACAAGTCTTTGCCAGTTATAGAATGTGTGCATGTTGGCATCAATTTCTCTGCTTGCTTTTCTCATTATATCTCTAAATTTACTTCATTATCTTCCATATTGTTTCAATCTTTTCTCAAACTTAAAAAGTCCGTCCTTCTGGTCAAACTGCTCAGGCATATTGTGGTCAGGATGATGCTCGTTGAAAAACTCAACGGCATGGAATCCGCAGCGGTTGATGTAGAAGTGGATATTCCGGCGGTCGAAATACGGTGTGCAGGTTTCCCACACTTCTATCTCCGGATGCATGGCCTCTATTTCTCTCCAGATGGACTGGCCAATGCCCTTGCTCTGAACACCCACCTTTACATAGAGGAATGCCAACTCTCCCATAGTGCCATTAGCAGTAATGATGGCACCGCCCACACGCTGGCCATCCTCGCTGACGGCTTCGTAGGCTTCGGCACCTTCTGCCTCTAATGACTGATAGAAATCCTTGTCAGGCAATACCTGCCAATGATTTGTTTCTTCAGCATCTTTGTTATGTGCCTCGAAACCATGCTGGAAAGCCTCCTGCATTTCCTCCTTGAAAGCGATGATATGCTCGTCAGAGGGTCTGACAAGTCGAATATTCCCTTTTTCTTTCTTCATATTATCATGCATTACGAATCGAGCCAACGTTTGACAGTGGCGACTTTGTCTTTGCTGACAATGATTTCCTCGTCGGGAGCGGCGGCCATGTGGATGCGCATCTTGCCGAGGAAATAGGTGGAGAGTTTCTGCACGGCGGCGGCGCTGATGATAAACTGGCGATTGACGCGCATAAACCGTTGTGGGTCGAGTTGGCTTTCAACTTCTTCGAGGGTCATGTTCAACGTGTGGTGCTTGCCTTCCAGAGTACAGAGGCGCACCACGCCGTCACGGATGGTGATATGGCTCACGTCGCTGACGGGGATAATCAGGAACTCGTCAGCGCGATGAGGAATGAGGAAGCGTTCACGATAGCGGATGGCTTGGCTTTTCACCGACTCCAGCAGTTGTGCAATGGTATCGGTCGTAGAAATACCATTGACCATTGACCGTTGACCATTGACCGTTGTTGGTTTCACTTTTTCTAAGGCGGCGTGCAACTCCTCGCTGTCGACGGGTTTCAGCAGGTAGTCGATGCTGTTAAAACGGAAGGCCTGCACAGCATAATGGTCATAGGCCGTGGTGAAGATGACGGGGATGGCCGAAGAAACCGTTCGCAGGGATTCAAAACTCAAACCGTCACCCAATTGAATGTCGCTCAGAATAAGGTCTACATCGCTGTGTGTGCCGTCGGCAAAGAACGCTTTCACCTCGACATTGCTGGCACATACGCCCACTATCTCGTGTTGACCTTCGGTCTTCCTCTGTCGCGACTCGGCAGAGCTGATGCAAGCATCGCTCTGCTCTCGCTGCTCCATCGGTTCACCTTCGAGCATTCTACGTAGACGGTCAGCACTGCTCTGTTCATCTTCTATAATCAGTATCTTCATCGTTCAATAGGAATTAATGGAATCGACACGCGATACTCGTCCTGGGTGTTGCTGATAGCAACCTTTTTCGATGTCAGCAAGCGGTAGCGCTCCATGATGTTATGCTGTCCTACGCTCGTCGATTCGGCATTTGTGATGGGCTGTTTCTTATTGCTTACGCTGATGCGCTGGCCCTCGGCAGTCATGTCGATAACGAGCGGGCGCGTCTGCGTATGTTCGTTGTGCTTGATGGCATTCTCTATCAGCATCTGCAGGGCGGCAGGTGGCAGTTTACCCTGCAGATGGGCCAACTCGTCAGCTATCCTTACTTGAATACCATCACCGAATCGCTGTTTGAGCAATGCCAGATAGCGGTCGAGGAAAGCTAATTCCTCTTGTAGTGTCACCGTCTCGTGGTCGAGGTGCGACAATGTATAGCGGTACACCTTCGAGAGGTCCATCAGATACGACGAAGCCCGCTTGGGGTCTACTTCTATCAGGTCAGCCAGTATGCTGAAGTTGTTGAAAACGAAGTGCGGACTCAACTGGTTCTCCAGTGCTTGCAGGCGGAACTTGTCACGCTCCCGCTCGGCCTTCTCGCGCGACCGCCAGTAGTAGAGCGTCACCACCGTTGTAAACAGGCAGCAGGCGACATAATCAACCAGCACCATCCACGAGTTCCAGGGCCACCCGTATTTCAACATTTCCCTGAAATCTTCGTCGGTAATCAGCCACATCGCATAGTAGAACAGCAACCCCAGCACCGAGAGCCCCAGCACCAACAATACGCCATGTATGATTCGTTTCAGTTTCATTTCGTTGGCAAAGATACGATTTTATTTTGATATGAGGGAGGCAGCAGCAAATTTTTAACTACTTTCATTACCATCCGCCACTCCAATCTCCCCAGTCACCGTCCCATTCGTCGTGGCTTTTCTTCTCAGCTTTGAGATTGTTCTTGCCGCCCAAGATGTTGAAACGATAGACAACGCGGAGCATGCCGTATTGGTAGATGGCGTTGTGGTGCGAGTCTGTGCGCACGAGGGCATCAATGGTTCGGCTGATGTTGGTCTGCTGTCCCAGAATGTCGTTGACTTCGAGCATCACGGTGAGGGCTCGGCCATGGAAGAAAGAATGTGACACTTGTGCGTTCCACAGCAGTTCGTTGGTATTCATCTCGCCATTGGAATAGCCCCGACGGCTGCTCATGCCGATGTCGGTGGATAACGACGTGCCCCACGGGGCGGTCCATTCCAGCTCTGCACCGTAGGAGAAGTCGTAGGTGTTCATGTTCCCCATCGGGTTCAGGTCGTTTTTGGAGTGTGTGTAGTCGAGTCGTCCGTTGAGCATGACGCTGATCTGGTCTTTACGGTAGGAGAGGTCGAGGCCTGTGTTGAGGTTGATGCTCTGCGTGACGGACTTGCTGTCTGCATCGCCGCCCTCAAAGTCGTTGTTGTAGAATCCCACGCGGCGTGTATAGTCGCCGCCCAAATCGAGGTCGATATTGAAGAGTTTCTGCTTACCTAAGCCCGTGTTGAAGCCCACGCCGCCACCGCCATTCCAGTTGCCGTTGATGTTCATCGGCATGGTGGTGCGCACACCCGTCGTGTTGTCGTAGGTGGTCTTGTTGTCAATGCTGTTGCGGGTGGCATTGAACCATAGCCAGGAGTAGATGCCCCGCTGCTGTTCGGCCTTGTAACTGTTGAAGTTGGCAAAGATGTTGTGCGTGAACGAGGGCTTCAGACCGGGGTTTCCCTTGGTGATGACGAGTGGGTTGGAGTCGTCGGTAATGTCGAGCAGGTTGGTCATGCTTGGCTGACGTGTCCGTCCGTTGTAGCGCACGTGCAGGTTGGTATGCTTGTCGAAGTTCCAGCGCAAATTGACGCGCGGCGCGACATTAAAGACGTTTCGTGTGATCTCCGGATACTCCTTGCCCATATATTTGTAATTCAGCGTGGTTCGCTGTGGCAGGAAGTCGAGGCCGATGCTGAAGTTGTAGTTCTCGCGCACCCAACGGAAACTGAGGCTGGCGGTCTGGTTGTAGTTGCGGTACTCCGAGAACTGACTCAGGCGATTAGCCACGGAGTCGCTGCCGTTGAGCACATGGTGCATCTCGTCCATGAACCGCAGCACGGCAGGGATGTCGTATCGGTTCTGCTCCATGCTCTGCGACAGGGCCTGATAGGCGTCGCTGTCATAGATGTAGGCGCGGCGGTCGTTACGGCTATAACTGTAATCGAACGTATAGCTCAGCTGCAAATATGTACGGTCGGCAATCGGTTCGCTGTAGGTCATCTGTCCCAACAGACCGAAGTTCCTCGACGGCGTTTCGTAGTAGCGGTTATTTTGCTGGTCGGTGCCCATATTATAGGTAATATTAGCTCCTGACAACTGCTTGCTTTTGCCATCGCCAAAGTTTCCCACAACGCGCAGGGTCAGGTTACGCCCTCGGTTGTTCAACTTGCGGTTGGCCTGCAGCTCACCCTTCAGCGAGGTGTTTGTGCTGTAGCTCATGTTGCGGTTGGCATTGCTGTTCACAATGATGTCCTCCAGCCGGTTGAGGATGGTGTCCGTTGGGTTGGCGCTGTATGAGGCTGACGTGCTGTAGCCCCTTCCCCTGTTGCGCGAGTAGGTGAAGTCAGGCCGGAAGATGATGTTGGTCATCGTGTCGGGCTTCCATTCTATGCGGAAGTTGCCCGTCAGACGCTGGTTCGACGTCATGTTCTTCGAGTAGTCCTCGGTGTATCTGGCCAACGTGGCGTTGAAGTATTCCGTTGACGACGTATTCACGTTGTCGCTGCCGTCGTAGCGGTAGCGGACGCTGCCACCCGTCTCCAGTTTAGGCTTGGCCGTGGCGAAGTTGCCACCTATCTCCTTGCTGCTTTTCAGCCCCTGATCGCCCCAGCCCCAGCGACCGCCACCGCCGCCGAAGCCCATGTCCGACACGTTGTTGGCACTACCCAGCAGGGTGGCCTGGAAGTCGTCCTTGAAGTGGTTCACGTTGAATTTCTCAGCATAGCGGTGCTGCGTGCCTGCTCCAAGGTTCACGTTGCCATACCAGCCGTTTTTCATGCCCTTCTTCACCGTCAGGTCGAGCACCGTCTCCTCCTCGCCGTCATCGATGCCCGTCACGCGCGACAGGTCGCTCTTCCTGTCATATGTCTTCAACTTGTCAATCATCTCCGTGGGGATGTTCTTCATCGCCACCTCCTTGTCGTTCAGGAAGAACTCCTTGCCATCGACCAGAATCTTGCTCACCGTCTTGCCGTTGATGGTGATGTTGCCCTCCTTGTCCACCTTCGCACCTGGCAACTGTTTCACCAGTGCCTCCAGTGTTGAGCCCTCAGGCACACGATAGGCTACTGCGTTGTAAACCAGTGAGTCGCCCGACACTGCCACCTTTGCGGCATGCGCTGTCACCTCCACGCCCTGCAGCTGAATGGCACCCGCAGCCATCGTGATATATCCGATGTTGACAGCCTTTTTCTTCTGTGTGTTCAGGTCCACATCGATGCACTTCGTCGCATATCCGATGTACGAAATCTTCAACGCATACGCCCCCTTCTTCACGTTCTTTAGATTGAACTCACCTTGCGCCCCTGTTGTTGTACCCTCCACAAACGAACTGTCGGGCAAGGCCAATAGTTTGATAGAACCCCCGATGACGGCTTCACCTGTCGCCTTGTCCACCACTGTGCCGCTAACGTCAAACGAACTCTGGCCGAACATGCTGACGCACGACAGCAGCGATATTACCAATACAAAACAAACTTTCTTCTTCATCTTGTCGAATTTTGGCTGCAAAATTACAACCATTACGCGCGAAATAGAAGAAGAAAGTAGGTGAAACGGGAAAAATTGGGGGCGAACTTTCTGTTTTAGTCTTTATCTGTTTTTACTCCCAAAGTCCAACCATGGTCGCCGTGATATATCATCTGATGGGTCATGCCACCGTCGATGCAGATGTTCTCGCCTGTGATGAAGCCCGCCTTGTCGGAACAAAGAAAGAGCACCATGTTTGCAATATCCAAGGGATTACCCACACGTCCGACTGGCTGCTGCACGGCATCGGGACCCTCGTAAACGGTATAGGCGGTGTCAATCCAACCAGGCGAAATGCTGTTCACCCGTACCTTGCCTGCCAGACTTACGGCAAGTGCATGAGTCAGTGCGGCAATGCCACCTTTTGCAGCCGTGTAACTCTCTGTCTGCGACTGGCTCTTGCGGTCGCGCAAGGACGAGATATTCACGATGGCAGCACCTTCGGCAAAATACGGGGCGAAGAGTTTGGCGAGGTAGAATGGAGCCGTCACGCCCACGCTCATGGCATACTGAAACTCCTCTGCGATACACCGTCCGATGCCCTGTGCACCACCAGTTATTACGGCAATTTTTCCCTTGAAATCCATATATTGCGTTTCTATCAGATTCTTTCTCGGATAATCTCTCTGTCGAAGATGACGACATTCATCCGCTCAACTTCAATTCTTTCCCAGACATGTTCCATTACGTATGGTTCATGAGCCAGGTATTCGTCAAGTTGCTCACGGTTCTCGAACTCCATGACAAGCAGAGAGCCTATCATCTTTCCATTCTCATCAAGCATACCTCCGGCACAGAGGATGTGCTCTTTCATTTTCTCCATGCCTTCAAAGTGACGGGGGCGAACCTCCATCCTCTTATCCAGTTTACCTTCGCCATCGTAGGCCTTAATCACAAACTGTTTCATCATTTAATTTATAAGTATTACTTTTTTTGTATCGAGGCGACGTATTTCGAGGGCTGCATACCCGTGTGCTTCTTGAAGAAACGAGTGAAGTGTTGTGGATATTCGAATCCCAGAGCGTCGGCTGCCTGCGTCACCGTCAGACCGCTGACCATCATGCTCTTGGCACGGTCTATCAGAAAATGCTGGATGACCAGTGTGGGACTGTCGCCCGTTACGCTTCGCACCACGTCGCCGAAATAACTGGGTGAGAGGCATAGTTCCGAGGCACAGTATTTCACGTTAGGCAGCCCGTGCTGGTGCTGCAGGCCAAGCTCGTAGTAGTCCGTCAGCACCTGTTGGAATCGGCTCAGCAGGTTGCCCTGTTTCTTTGCCTGTGTCTGAAACTGACGTTGGTAGAACAAAAGGCAGTAGTCGCAAAAGAGTACAATATAGTCCTGCACTATGCGGTCGGTCATGGGTGTCTGTCCGCGATGGTTGATGAAGCGGCGGATCATTTCCATCAGTCGCCACAGCAACTGCTTCTCGCCGTCGGTGGTGTGCAGCGCCTCGTTCACATTATAAGAGAAGAAATGGTAGTCTGCGAGCCGCTCTTCGAACGTGGTGCCGCGCATGAACTCCGCATCGAACAGTAGAGCCCATCCGTGGTACACCTCACGGTGGCCGTCGTCAGCCTTGCCGATGACCTGCCCTGGTGCAGCCGCTGTGAGCGACCCCTTCGTGGTGTCGTAGCCGCCTATGCCGTAGGAAGAATCTACGGGAAAATTATCCTGCACGAAGATGGCATATACACCCATCTTGTTCAGTGAGTGACGTATTTCGCCCAACTCGTCGAAGTGTACGACACTCACCATCGGATGAAAGACCTCAGCCCCCACATCCAGGGCATAGTCATTGGCGTGGTTGATGTACAGGAAATCATTCATGCTGCAAAAGTACACATTTCTACCAAAAAATCGGTCATTTAGATGAAAAAAGATAATTTGGGTAGGTTTTCCAATAATTCGGATATGCCTAGATAACGGATTTCACCGTATCTTTGCGGTGTGATTTTATCATACCGCGAAATTCAGCGGTTTAATTTAAGACGAAACGACAATGAAGACAATGACCCGAACACTGCTGATGCTGGCCGCACTAATGCTGTGCGACTGCTCAAGTGAAGAAAATGAAGTTATGGCACAGACGATGACACAGAAAATGTTTATAACCATCGGCGGTGTGACCAAGACGGCAACGATGGTTGACAATGTGGCTATGCAGGAATTAGTGACAAGACTGCAGCAGGCACCCGTCACGGTGACGCTGAACTCCAGCGGCGGTTTCGAAATCTGGGGTGCGCTGGGCTTCTCGCTGACGACAAGCAACCAACAAGTTAACGCCCAGCCCGGTGATATCGTGCTTTACAACGGTAGTAACATCTGCATGTTCTATGGCTCGAACTCATGGAGCTACACCCGTTTGGGGCATATCGACGGGCTGTCGGAGAGCGAATTGAGGACATTCCTCCATGCTGGCGAGAATAATATTAGTGTTACATTGTCGCTCTTGGAGCCGATAGCCACGAATCAAATAAGAGGGGACTTGAATGGCGATGGACAAGTAAATGTCGCTGATGTGACAATATTGATTAATATAATAATAGGAAAGGAGTCATAAGATATGAAAAATGAATTATTTGCGATACTCGCAACAGGAATGCTGGCAACTTGCAATAGTAACCGACAAACTACAGAAAACGATATGAAACAGGAATTAACACTAACGCAAGCGTGGGACAAGGTATTCCCGCTGAGCGAGAAGGTGAACCACAAGAAAGTGACGTTTGAAACACAGTACGGCTTAACGCTGGTGGCAGACCTCTATACGCCCAAAGATACCGAAGGAAAAATGGCAGCAATCGCTGTCAGCGGCCCGTTCGGAGCCATCAAGGAGCAGTCGAGCGGACTCTATGCCATGCGGATGGCAGAGCGTGGCTTTGTGACGCTGGCCTTTGACCCTTCTTTTACCGGCGAGAGCAGCGGTGCCCCCCGTCGTACGGCTTCGCCCGACATCAACACCGAGGACTTCATGGCTGCCGTCGATTACCTGTCAAAACTTGAAAAAGTCGATGCAGAGAAAATAGGCATTATCGGCATTTGCGGGTGGGGAGGCATCGCCTTGAATGCTGCCGCTGCAGACCCGCGTATCAAGGCTACGGTGGCCTCGACGATGTACGACATGACCCGCGTCAGTGGCAACGGTTACTTTGACAGCGAGGATAAGGAAGAGTTGCGCTATACTGCCCGTGAGACCATCGCCAAACAACGTCTTACAGATCCTATGGCAATGGCTGGCGGTGTCGTTAACCCGCTACTAGATGATGCTCCCCAGTTCGTGAAGGACTACTATGACTACTATAAAACTCCACGCGGCTATCATGCCCGCTCTGGCAACTCGAACGACGGCTGGCGCACCATTGGCACTATAGGCTACTCCAACGCCCGTTTTCTTTACTACATCAATGAGATTCGCTCTGCCGTCCTCGTGGTGCATGGTGAGAAAGCCCACTCTCGTTATTTTGGCGAGGCTGCCTATAAGTATATGGTGGAGGGCCGTGCTGAGGGCTATAAGTTCGTTGGCGCCCCCAACCCAAACCCAGAGAACAAGCAGTTGCTCATCATCCCCAATGCCTCGCATTGCGATCTCTACGATGGTGGCAAGGGTAACTATATACCATTTGATAAACTGGAAGTGTTCTTCCGCGAGAATCTAAAATAAATGATTACCCAGATAGCCGACCATCTTTCCCCCTTCTAATTTCTTTGTTATGGATTCACACCAAGGATCGTAGCATACGACGGCTTCTTGCGATGGATTTCCGTCTGTACGAATCCCGCATCGTCCAGCCGTCTATCGACAAGGCTCAGTCCCCAATTCGTCAGCGGTGTATGACATAGGTTCATAAACCCAGCCCAAGTCATTCCTACCTGTAACGTCCTTCGTCGCCTGGCTCACGGATGTTTTTGCGGTGCTCCACAGGAGCCTCGCCATATTCACGCTTTGTTATCTGGTAGAGGTTGAAAGCCGAGCCGAATCCAGAACGGCGAGCCACCTCAGCAGATGTCAGCGTCGTGTAGCGTAACAACTCGTTCATCACCTGCAACTGATAGCGCTGGCGGAAATCAATGCCACGCATGCCTGTTAGCATAAACACCATCGAGTCAATGTCACTAATCCTCAGGCCCCGTTCCTCACAGAATGCCGCCACATCAAACTGACCTGCAACCAGGCTGTTGATGTACTCATCCATTACCCAGATGCCTGTCGAACGAACCTCTGGCAGGTTTCGCGCCACGTACTTCGCTTTTACTTGTGGCTCCCCCTTACCCTCATCTAAAACCTCATAGCAACGCTCTTCGCGCAACGGGGAGCAATAGAGTTCGTCGAAGGTAAACTGTGCCTCCATCTTCAGCACACGAGTCTTCTTTTTCTTCGCTTTGCCCTGCTGCGAGGAGCCATGCCTATACTTCCAGGCATGGCCTGCCTGTTTTGTTTCACTCATTGTTCTTTGTCTTTTTATGTTTTTTATAATTCTGGTGCAAAGTTAGCAAAAAATAATCTAATAACCAAATCCTTTTCTTAAAAAATTCACTACCAAAAGTGTTCCCTAAAATTTTAGGGAATATATTTTAAGTTTAAAAAGTATTCCTTCGATTTTAAGGGAATATATTTCGAGTCCAAAAAATATTCCCCCGCATTTAAGGGAATATATTTCGAGTCCAAAAAATATTCCATCGATTTTAAGGGAATATATTTCGAGTCCCAAAAATATTCTTTCGTTTTTAAGGGAATATATTTCGAATCCAAAAAGTATTCCCTCGCTTTTAAGGGAATATATTTCACTTCTTTGTAAGTATTGAGGGATATGAGCCTATCAACTATGATGAAGGATTACTATCGCGGTATTGTTTTGCTGTCATGCCGACGACGCGCTTGAAATACCTGTAGAAGGATGTAGGTTCGGAGAAACCAAGCATATAGGCTGTTTCCTGAAGTGTCTGTGTGGCACGGGTCTCGATAAGTCGCTTGGCCTGTGTCGTCACGTATTGTTCAATCCATTCAACTGGCGAGAGACCGTTGGTGGCTGCGCGAATGACTTTGCTGAGATGCTTAGGGGTGAGGTTCAGCAAATCGGCATAGTATTTGACCTCCCTCGACTCCCGATAGTGTTTTACTACCAGGTCGCAGAAGCGGTTAAAGATGTCTGCATGGCGGTTCTCTGCCCATTTCCGATCCTGATCACGACGGTAGTAATTGAGAAACTCATAGCCCACAGAGAGTTGCGCCAACAGGGTCTGATAGCGGTGGGGCAGTTCGTTGTCGGTATGGTTGGCGATGATGTCAAGTTGATTTACGATGACAAGCAGGTGTGCAGCCTGTTCGTCGGTTAGCGAACAGACAGGGGCGTAGTTGAATTTCTCGCGGTCGTGGCTGAAGGTGTGGAAACGGAGGTCATCGAGCATCTTCGGCGAGATGAACAGCAGGGCGTAGGAGAAGTCGTCAGTACAATCCATCGGGTGCATAATATGGCCAGGAAGAATGATAGTCAGGTCGTTTTTGTGATGGGTGATGACGCGCATATCGTACATGGCACGTGCGCTGCCGCTCAGAATGAGCGTCAGGATAGTGTGTGGAAATACGAAATCTTCGTTGTAGCCGAAAAAGCGAGGCATTTCCCGCACAATCAGAATGTCGGTTTGTTCAATGGACTGTAGCAGCGATTCTTTAGAGGTTGGCATTGTCACAGAAAATAATGTTGGTTTGCACAGAAGTTATAAATCGGATATGGGAAATTCCAATTTGTCTGCAAAAATACTTCTTTTTTAATAATTACGCAAGGGGAAAGCGACTTTTCGCCATAAAAAAAACCTTAAATGTTAGTGTGCAGATGTACAAAACACAGTACTTTTGTACCCATATAATAAATTGGTGGATATAAACTAAACATAAGATTTATGAAAAAGAAATTACTCTTTTCCATGTTGCTCCTGTTTGTGGGGGTAAGCATGCAGGCTCAGTCTATTGCTACTGAGCAGATGGACGAACGGTTCAACGACGGAACCAAGTTCCCCTTTGGCTGGTTTGGCGAGGGCTGGAAGATTGATAATGGCAAGGCAAAGGCTAAAGCCACGAAAGATTCCGGAAACAATGGTTTCCCCGGTATGGGCGGCGGTTCGATGGGTAACAATCCAATGAGTGAAAATCCGATGAGTGAAAATCCGATGGGTAGTATGGGTGGTATGAACATGTTTGGCGGTGACCGCATCAGAACCTATCTGCTCACTCCTCCAGTGTCTGTCAAGGATGGCGAGGACATGGTGTTCAGCGCCAGAAAGTCCAGTGGCGATGACAGTGGTTTCGGTGGTGGAATGGGTGGTTTCAGTTTCGATCTGAAAGCCATCATGGGCTTTACCGACACCCTGTTCGTCGTGGAGCGCTCGGTGTATGGCAGGAACCAGTGGGTGCGTGTCGCAGACTTTACGTCAACGCTCAACGACGAATTCCAGACGCTCACCGTTTCGGGCACACCGAAAGGCGAATACCGTTTCCGCTTCATATCGTATGTTGACGCAGAGATAGACAGTGTGGCGGGCTTCCACATCGACAAAGAAGCACCCGACCTGCTTGTCACGGTAGATAGTTTGCACACCCGCTTTGTAGATTACAGCGTTTGTGCCAAGGACAGCATCAAGGAGTTCATAGTGATCAACACCGGCACGGGTACGTTGAAGGTCAACATCTCGTCGAACGATCCTGAACTGTTCAGTATCGACAAAAACAAGTTCAGCATTGCTGCCGGTGACTCAGCCAAATTGAACGTCACGTTCCATTACAGTGCAGGCAGTATTGGCAAGAACGAAGCCATGATCAGTTTCGTACCAGAGGATGAACGTATTTTAGGCACACACATCACTGTCGCTGCCGTTATCACTGATCCTGAGGTGTGGGCTGTTGACTTCAATGATAACAAGATGCCTTTCGGTTGCTTTGGTGAAGGCTTTGTGGTCAAGGAAGGCATAGCCACACACTATAATCCTGCTGGTGGCGGTATGGCAGCCATGGGTGCCATATTTGGTGGCGGCGGTGCAAGCGACTGGTTCATGACACCCCCGCTGACCATTCAGGGCGTAAACGACGCTGTGGTCTTCTCACTGAAGAATGGCGATGGCAGTTACAAGGGTCCCATCATTGACCCGCAGGCCAGTGTGACCATCGAGAAGTCTGTCTATGGTAGCAACAAGTGGGAAAAGGTGGATGCTTATCAGTTTAAAGACACGCTGAACCATGTGAAATGGATTTCTTGGTTCCCGGCAGGCGACTACCGCTTCCGCTTTGTCTCTGGCGACAGTCTTTGTATTGATAGCATTGCTGGTGGCCGCATCAATATGAATGCTCCCGATTTGCTGGTGCGCTACAACGGACGCAGTGTGCAGACTGTCAACTACGGCATAGCCCGCGGCAATCAGACCAAGACCTTCCAACTCATCAATACGGGTACGTCAGCATTGCAACTCTATGCCATGTCGAGCGATCCTACGTTCTATACCCTGAGTCAGCAGATGTTCGAAATTGCTGCCGGCGAGTCGGCCACGGTAGATGTGACATTCAATCATAACCCAGAGGCCCTGGGCGCTCATCAGGCTGCACTCGTCCTGGTACCGCAGAATGCCCAGATAGCCATGCAGATGATCTACCTGTCTGCTTATATCACCTACAAAGATGCTTGGTCGGAAAACTTTGAACAGGAGTTCGAAGTCGAGGAAGGTGAGACCCCAGACCTGCCATTAGGTTGGGAAACCACTGGATGGCTGATGACCAAGGGTGGTGGTATGGATATGATGGCCATGATGGGCATGGGTGGCGGCGAGAAATCGTGGGCTCCTCATACCGACAGTGATGCCTACGAACTCATTACCCCGAGTCTGCAGGCCAGGAAGGGTGACGTTCTGCGCTTCTATGCCGACATCAATAGTGGTTGGCTTAACGTGTTCTACAAGCGCAATGACGATGCAGACTGGACCTACCATGACACCTATATCACTGCCGATTCGCTGTACTTCATCGCACCATTCTCAGGCGTTTACCAGTTGAAGTTCACGGGCAGTTCGGTATCCGTCGATGACTTCATCGGCTTCCAGAAACCTATGGAATGGGCTGCCCTGATGGATGATAGTGAATATGAAGCCCAAAATGCTGAGGTTATTGAACACTTCAAGGGCAAGAAGGTCAACGTAACCTATGACCGCGTACTCTCTGCCATCCAGCAGAACGATGGCAGTTGGTATCCCCGTGCCTATGTTGTTAGTTTGCCCTACGACTACGACTTTACCGACTATAACGAGGCCGACCAGGCATGGATCTTCCGTCTGCGCTTCAAAGAGGAATATTACAAACAGTTCATCTTCCTGCCGGAAGACAATGCCAACCCCAATCTCATGAAAGCTGGCAGAGTATACCTCGTTGTTGTTACAAGGGGCCAGTTGAATCTGAACGCTACTGGTGTTACGCTGTCAACTGAGGTTGTTGACGACGAACAGAACGTGGTTAATAGTTTCGAGGACTGGTACTTTGAAGACAAACTTACGCCCGTAGGAAAATGGCAGGCCAACTTCCACAGTATTTCTGACGAGGAGGCCGACAATATGAATATCTACTGTTTGCGCGATGATGGCACCTGGGCACGGTTCCAGTCGGGGGGTAACGCTGAGCAAAACCGTCTGTCAGCCTACCGCGGCTATTTCGAGGCCAATACTTCCGCAGCAGCACGCACACGTGCCGCTGCCTTGCCCGGCACATACAAGACAATGTTCCAAATGACTAACCAGCAAGGCGGCAGCAGTGGCGAGAGCATTAACTACGACAATCTGGACTACGAAGCCACTATCCCTTATGTCGATAGTGAATCCACCGACATCCAGCCCACCATCCGGGCTATTGATGCCGACGGCACCAGCCGCTATTTCGACATACAGGGTCGTCTGCTCAATGGCAAACCTGTCAAGGGAGTATATATCGAAAATGGTAAGAAGGTCATTAACCAGGTCATCAACCGCTAAAATACTCGTTTGTATTTTTGCCTGCATACAAGGTTCGATTGTGCCCGCTGAGGCACAGTCGAACCTTCATCGTATAGACAGCATCCTGACACAGAACTATCTCAAGGGCGATATAGATACGACGTATATTGTGCGTCCTACAACAAAGTGGACTGTCACGGCGCGAGTGAATGTGTCGGGAGCGAAGATTGAGGCTGAGGGAATAGAAAAAGGTCAACATTTCAAGTCGGAGATGGAAGCCAACAGGAAGGCGACACTCAGCGTGGGTGTCAGTTACCTCGGCCTTTCACTCAGTGCAGCACTCAATCCCGCCAAACTGATGGGCAAGTACCGCGACTTCGAACTGAACTTCAACAGTTATGGCCGGTGCTTTGGCTTCGATGTCATCTATCAAGATGCCAAGAACTTCACGGGCTGGCACGACCATGACGGCATGGAGCGCATTGAACTGCCTGACGGTATGCTGTCGGTGAAGACACTGAACCTGAATGCCTTCTACGTCTTTAACAGCCGCTGTTTCTCCTATCCCGCCGCCTTTTCGCAGAGTTACATCCAGCGGCGCTCTGCCGGTAGTTTCCTCCTGGCAGCGTCGGGCATGGGCCAACACGCCACCCTCGATTGGGATCAGGAGATGCAACTGAAGATCACAAACATCGGTCTTGGTGCTGGCTATGGCTATAATTACGTGCCGGGTCAGGGCTGGCTACTGCACATATCTGCTCTGCCTACGTTCATCGTCTATAGCAACACATCCATGACTTTCGATGACACGCGCGTACCCCTTCACTACCATTTCCCCGAGGTCATCATCACTGGGCGCGGTGCCGTCGTTCGTCAGTGGGGCAACAAGTTCCTCGGTATGTCGATGGTGTTCAATTTCACCAACAACGGCAATGAGGAGAGTCTCGCTCTGCACAACATTAAATGGCGCATCCGCACATTCTTCGGCCTGAGACTGGGTAAGAGATAGAAAATCGTGTGTTTCACTCGATTTAGATAGATTTCTTACGCTCAAGAATGAAATTTTATTCTCATTCTCTTCGCTTAATCGAAATTTTACACTACCTTTGTCCCCGAAAAAAGACAAGGACTATGACGATTAACGAGATTCAGGACGAGATAATAGAAGAGTTCGCTGGTTTCGACGACTGGATGGACAAGTATCAGTTGCTGATTGACTTGGGCAACGAGCAGGAGCCGTTGGAGGAGAAATACAAGACGGAACAGAACCTGATTGACGGTTGCCAGAGTCGTGTGTGGCTGGTGGCTGATGAAGTAAAGGAGTCGGGGGTGATCCACTTCCGTGCGGAGAGCGATGCCCTTATCGTAAAGGGTATCGTGGCACTGCTCATCCGTGTACTCAGCGATCACACACCACAGGATATACTGGATGCTGACCTGTATTTCATCGAGGAGATAGGTCTGAAAGAGCATCTCTCACCCACCCGCAGCAACGGACTACTGGCGATGGTGAAGCAGATGCGGATGTATGCCTTGGCCTTCAGCGCAAAGGCTTGACACCTTATTTATTCTTTGTAGTCTGCAAGTTTCTTCAGGTAGAAGTCCCTGAAGTCTTTCCAGTGGTAGTACGGCGCACAGTCGGAGGCTATGGGAAGGGTGGTCTCGTTCTCGTTGAGCAATATCTTGACAAGCACATCATCATCCTGGGGATTCTTGCGATAGAAGATGAACTGCAGGTTGCAGGCCATCGGAAAGACCTTATAGTTGATCCAACCGCGACCCTCTAATGCCTCAAGATCTGGCTCCTGTTGGTCGAAGCCGTTCAGACCTAACAGACAGGTCAGGGGCAGCACGATAGTCTCGTGGCCGAAGCGGAGGGTGGCACCGGGTCTTGGCAGGGCGATACAACTGTCGGCCTCGGCAATGATCTTGCGCAGCAGGTTGCGCTGCGAGAACGGTTGGGTGCCGTTGTTGAGGGGCGACGGTCCGAAGGAGATGTACCAGTAGGCATTGCCCTGTAGCCAGTTCTCGTAGAGTTCATCGATGGTATAGATATCCTCGAAGAGTGAGAACTGCTTGGCATATTTGGTGCCTTGAACACTGGAGGCGATCTTGAGAATCTCCGTGTTCAGACGGAAGAGATGGATATTGTTACGGGCATAGGCGGTGTCGTTGAACAGTCGTAGGAGCGGCTGCTCGTATTGGGCGTGCTTTAAGCAGTAGGCATCATAGGCAGCGTTAGCCTCGTTGGACCACCGTTTTTTGGAGAGCGGGATATCCTGAAAGTTCATATAGTACATGTCGTGCCCACTGGCATCAGAGGTGATGCGGAGTTTCGGATTCAGCGAGGCCAGTTCCTGGAGCGCATTCTCCATGGAGAGGACGCATCGGATGACGGTGGTACTCTTGGCATCGACACAGACATCGCCCTTGAAGACTTCGGGAAAACGACGGTACATCCTGTTGGCAATCTTACGGTGCTGTTCTGCTCCTAAGGGGGTGAGTTCACCGAGGCGTCCCTTCGCTTCCTCGCGCAGCAGACCTATTTCCTGAAACACTTTCTTGCCCCTCTCCGACAGTTTCCCCTGACGGTCGGCCATCTGTAAGGTGGCAAAGGGATAGTTGTATTCGCGGAAGTGGATGAGGTAGCGGGAACCGTGCCGTCCGTAGTGGCTGATATAGAACGGCTTCTTCCCCTTGGGGGCTGGAGTCAGTGGCTCCGTCGGCTCAGGGTAGGCACAATAGTTGCTGGCAACCTTGTCGGTGTTGGCCTTCATATCTTCGAGCACGTTTTGTGCCCAAATTCCTGATGAGATGATAGCCACAAAGGCTATAAGTATCACTTTTCTCATAAGTTTTTTCCTTTTCGGTTGCAAAGTTACGGATTTTTCTGTATTTTTGCAAAAAAATTAGCAGATAATGGCAAGAAATGCAAAATGGTCGGATGATTATTGGCTGCTTCTGATGCAGATTTACCTGCAGAAGCCGGTGGGTATTAAGCCGATGTATTGTCGGAAGATGGTGGATTTGAGTCTCGAACTGCACATCGCTCCGAATGTGCTCTTTGCGCGGATGTGTCAGATAGCCAATCTGGAGACACTACGTATCGAGCATATCTGGGAGACTTACGGCAACAACCCCAGAAAACTCTCACGGGCTGTCAAACTGTGGCGTGAGATGCGAGGCTACGGTTCTGCGAATTTGTTTTATGAGGGTGTGGAGGTGAACGAGACCTTTGAGCGCGACTTCCGTCCGATTGCAGGCAAGGGCAGTATGACCCCCGTGATGCTTATCCTCATCCTCGACCTCTACTTCCGTCTGACGCCTCACACGATGGTCATCGAGACCCCGGAGATTCAGCAACTGGCACGGCTTATCAAGAAAACGCCGCTGGAGGTGGTCGATGTGATGGAGGTGTTCCAGCATTGTGACCCTTATCTGAACAGAAAGGATGTGACGTTCAGTCCGTTGCTCTTGCCGTGTACTGAGATTTGGCGGCGTTACGGTAATGTCAACACGGAGGAACTGGCTTCGTATGCGGAGCAACTGAAGGAATACTTTAAGTAGTGATAAGTGAT
>JAGCPK010000129.1 GCA_017965725.1 Prevotella sp. | reverse complement strand
TTCCGTCTGAACCGAGTACGTTCACAATCTTGTGGATGTACATCTTCTTCATGTTCTCGCGGGCGGGCTTCAGATACTGACGAGGATCGAAGTCTCCAGGATGCTCAGCGAGGTGCTGACGGATAGCAGCAGTCATGGCCAGACGAGAGTCAGAGTCGATGTTGATCTTGCAGACAGCGCTCTTGGCAGCCTTACGCAACTGCTCCTCAGGAATACCAATAGCGGCCTCAAGATGACCACCGAACTTGTTGATGGTATTCACCTCGTCCATAGGAACTGATGAAGAACCGTGGAGCACGATGGGGAATCCAGGGAGTTTTTTCTCGATCTCAGCGAGGATGTCGAATGCCAAGGGAGGTGGAACGAGTACGCCGTTCACAAGTGTGCACTGCTCAGGAGTGAACTTGTGAGCACCGTGAGAAGTACCGATAGAGATAGCCAGAGAGTCGCAACCTGTACGGGTAGCGAAGTCGATGACTTCCTCAGGCTTGGTATAGTGAGACTCAGCAGCGCTGACCTCATCCTCAACACCAGCGAGTACACCCAACTCAGCCTCAACAGTCACGTCGAACTGATGAGCATAGTCAACAACCTTCTTTGCAAGAGCAACGTTCTCCTCGTAGGGGAGGTGTGAACCATCGATCATCACTGAAGAGAAGCCCATGTCGATGCAGTCCTTGCAGAGTTCAAAACTGTCACCGTGGTCGAGGTGCAGCACAATCTCAGGATGAGCGCAACCCAGTTCCTTAGCATAAGCAACAGCACCCTCAGCCATGTAGCGGAGGATCTGAGCATTTGCATAGTTACGAGCACCCTTAGAAACCTGCATGATAACGGGTGACTTGGTCTCAACGGCAGCCTGTACGATAGCCTGCATCTGCTCCATCGTGTTGAAGTTGAAAGCGGGGATGGCATAGCCACCGGCAACTGCTCTCTTGAACATCTCGCGGGTATTCACGAGTCCTAAATCCTTGTAGTTTACCATAATAATTTGAAAATTAAATATTTAAATATTCACGTTCTGTATTTTCGGATGCAAAGGTAATAAAAAGAAGTGATAAGTGATGAGTGATAAGTGATAAGTTTGGAAGGGAAGCGTCGTTTTTAATATTTATTTGCACAAGAGTCTCCTTTCAACAGTCTATTTTGCAAAACTCACATATCACTTCCCAAGGAGTCCCAGTTCCTTGACAGTACGCTCGAAATGCTCACGGTTACCGATGGCTCCATTCTTGATGCGGGCACGGTAGTTGTAAATGGTGTTGACGGAGTAATGAAGGAACTCCGCAATCTTCGATGAGTCCTCAATTCCGAGGCGGATGAGGGCAAAGATGCGGATTTCCGTCGTCAGACGATTCTCTTCCTTTGGTCTTACCTGAGTCTCTGGAGTTAACAGGGCATTGAAGTCATCAATGAAGTTAGGGAAGAGATGCAGGAACACCGTGTCAAAGTTCTCGTAGAGTTCCTCGAGTTCCTTCTCTTTCAGTTCCGTTGATTTCGAGATGCGGAAGAGTTCGTCAAGTTCCTTGTTCATCATCTTCTTGTTCACCATCTTACGATAGTTGTCAAGTTTGTCGATATACTGCGAACAGAGGCTCATGAACCTTCCGATATACTCTTCCTTCACACGATTACTCTCAGAGAGTTGACCATTAACCATTGATAATTGACCATTGACCATTGAAAGTTGTTCATTGGTACTTTTGAGTTCCGCATTGAGTGAGGCTAATTGGCCATTGGTCTCATGGAGGGCATTTCGGGCTGTAGCCAACTGCTGGTTACGACGGTGGAGGAAAAACAGCAGCCCCAACAGCAATAGTGCGAGAATACTGATAAACGTGACAGCAATCCGTAATTGTGAAGTCGTACGCTCGCTCTGCGACTTGTATTCCTTCGCAATATGCGACAACAGAGGTGATATCTGCCAATTACGCTGACGAGATCCGTAGCGGTTTGCACAATCGCTCGTGAAACTGATATAGTGTGAAGCCCTGTCGATGTCACCCTGTAGCATCAGTTCGTTGGCGAGTTCCCACATCGACCCCTGGTCCATGGCAGCATTACGGATATCAGCCAGTACCGATTCCGTGAGCCAGTGCATCATCTGCACGGTGTCACCTTGCATCTTATACTCGATATAACGATAGAGGGCCACCATGGCATAGGGATGTGATCCCTCTTCAACGCTCTTCAGCCACTCATCGTTAATGCGCATCGACTCATCGAGTTTATTCTCTCCTTGGGCTCTTTGCTCTCTACGCAGGAAACAAGTCTCGTGGGTGGGTGACAAATACTGGAACATCAACTCTTCATAGTGATGGGCCTTATCGAGATAGATGGTCTGCATCTCTGGCAGACGGGTGTAGTATTGGAGTTCGCTATATACATTATTATAAGCCTCATAGTAGGTGCCAAGAGAAAGGGTGTCAATCCCCCCTGGATGGATGGAGTCAAGGATATTCAGAGCCTCATCGTACATACCGATATTGGAACAACGGATAGCCAGCAACGAACGACACCGCACTGAGGCGGAGCGGTCACCCATACCGTCAGCCAACTGTATGCATTGACGGAGAAAATACATAGCAGAGTCGCTGACAAAGGGCTTATAGAGTTCGAAGAGACGGAAGTTACGCTGGAACTTGCCATCGGCACTCGTCTCCGTGCTGAGGGCATGACGAGCCTCGCCAATCTTCAACTCATACTGCGCCACATATTCTGGAGAATGAGCAATAGCCTCATCAATCTTCCTATAGACATCGTCAGCATAGGCGCTCTGATACCCTATACAAGCCGATAACCCTGTCAGCAAATATGTAACTAGTAATCTCCGCATAAATCTGTTTAAGCGATGGTATGGCTATCAAGATATTGCATAATCATCTCCCTATAGTTTTCAGAGATAGGCACAAACACATCGTCATCAATCACGATTCGGAGACGGTCAATAGCCTTCACCTCACTCATCCTGACGATGAAAGAGCGATGTGTACGCAGAAACTCGGGATGAGGCAGGAAATCCTCCACTTTACGCATACTCATCAACGAGGTCACTGTATCTCCATCTTTCAGATGGAAACGAAGATAATCCTTCAGACCCTCGACATAGATAATATCATCCAGACAGATACGCTGTAACTTGTAATCGCTCTTGATGAATAACAGGCGATCGTGGAAGATTGGCTCTTCCTTTATAGAGACACCAAACCAACTGAGCACCTTCTCGACAGAATTGAAGAAAGCCTCGTAAGAGATGGGTTTCAACAGATAGTCGATGGCATTCACCTTAAACCCTTCAAGGGCGTACTGAGGAAAGGCAGTTGTTAGAACAACCTTGGTCTCACTAGGCAGAATCTTCGTAAACTCTATTCCACTGAGTTCGGGCATCTGGATATCAAGGAAAATCAACTGCGCAGGATCATCACGCAGATCCCTCATCGCAGCAAGGGCACTGGTATAAGTACCTATCAGTTCAAGACAAGGTGTTTTTTCAACATAACTCTCCAACAGTCCTCCTGCCAGTGGTTCGTCATCAATAATAGCACAACGGATAGTCATAATCTAATTTTGAGGTTTGATACATAAGTCTTACCATCTTCGCTGACACCTTTCTCCCACTCGTAACGATTGGGATAAGCCAGTTCAAGACGGCGTTGCATCTGCGAGAGACCGATGCCGTGACCGCTACGGTCCTGATGCGTCTTAGGATAGTTTGTGTTCTCTATATGACAGGTGACTGTGTCACGGATGTCATGATCACCTATACGTTCTACATCTGTCGATATGCAAATACTCACGAAACTCGGCTGCGTAGGACTGATGCCATGTTTGAAGGCATTCTCCACCAGTGAGATGAACATGAGCGACCTGATTCTCAATTCTGGCTTCTGCACTTTCTTTGTGAAGTTCACCTCCACATTCTGGGGCAGACGTATTTTCATCAGGTTGATATAACTGTCAAGGAACTGCAGTTCGTCGCTGAGCGGCACCAGAGTCTGTTGATCATCGTAGAGCATGTGACGCAGCATCTGCGAGAGTTGCTCGATGGCATCCTGGGCGCGCTTCTGGTCGAAGGCTGTCAGGGCGTAGATGTTGTTGAGCGTGTTCAACAGAAAATGAGGATTGATCTGCGAACGCAGGTTTCTCAGTTCCGATTCCGAGCGGGCTGCCTCTGCCTCCAAACGGGCATCCTCGTTGCGCTGCCAACGGGAAGCCAGCACAATAGCCGTAGCCACAGCAGCCGACATAGCCAGACTGAGGATATCACGCATGGTGAAGAAGAACTTGTCGATGGATGTCTCCTTATAACGCGGCAAATACGTGCTGAACAGGTCGTTGGTAAAGTTCACCCAAGGGTGAAGGATGACACCAAAGGTCACGATCATAATCGTGTTGTAAAGCAGATAATAGCGGCGCTTACCGATAACGAAGCACTTAGGTGTGAGCCACAGGTAGTTGACATAAAACACCACCATCATCAGGAATGGTGACACACACGTCATCATGTAATAGAGCATCGACATACCATTCCCTCGCAAGTAGGTCAGGGGCGAGAGGAACATAAAGCCCCAAATACCCACATGCAGGAATAGGTATATTTTCTTATTCATGTCTGATGGCTTCTATAGGATCCATGTTGGCGGCCTTCTGGGCTGGGATATAACCGAAGAGCACACCGATAAACACACAGACGAGGAAGGAGACATAGATACTCCATGCTGGCACGCTCGAAGGCATACCGAAGGACGCGACGAACGTGCTCGCCGCCACGCCCACAAGGACACCTATCAGTCCTCCCGTCACTGATATCAACACCGACTCAATGAGGAATTGCAGGGAGATGACTGGCCCTGTGGCACCTACCGCCATACGCAGACCAATCTCCTTCGTACGCTCCGTCACAGAGACGAGCATGATGTTCATGATACCGATACCTGCCACCAATAGCGAGAAGGCAGCAGCCACTACGAGGATGATTGTCACCGTATCCATCGTACTCGACATCGTCTCCATCATCTCTGCCTGTGAACGGATGGTGAAGTCGTCAGCGGCCTCATCCTTCAGTTTGTGGTTGTCGCGCAGGATCTGTGTCAACTCCTCGATGGCAGCATCAGAGAGTTCCTCCGTAACAGCCGAACAGACGATGCTCGAGAAGTAAGTCTGGGCAGCGATACGCTTCATCACCGTCGTATAGGGGGCGATGATGACATTATCCTGGTCCATACCCCAAGAGTTGTAACCTTTCGACTTCAGTACACCCACGATACGCATAGGGATACTCTTGAAACGGATGGTCTTGCCAATGGGGTCACTACCGTTAAAGAGTTCCTTGACGATGGTGGCTCCTACCACACACACCTTGGCGGCTTTCTTGATGTCCTCCTCAGTGAAGCACTCACCCTCGTCAATCACCCACTGACGGATCTCGAGATAGTCAACCGACTCACCGTACATCGAGGCATTGGTATTGTTGTTGCCATAGATGGCCTGTCCACTGGCAGTGACCTCAGGCGACACCTTTGTGACGAACTTCTTCTCTTTCACAATACGCTCGTAATCAGCCATCTTCAGGGTCTGCATCGCAGAGGGATCCTGACGCACGCCACCACGCATATCGGCTCCCGGACGGATGGTCAACAGGTTGGTACCCATCGTGGAGAGTTCGCTACGGATACTCTCTTTCGAGCCCTGTCCGATGGCCATCATGATAATGACGGCTGCCACACCGATGATGATACCCAACATCGAGAGGAAGGAGCGCATCTTGTTGTTCGCCACCGCCTTCAGGCTTACCTTAATCAGATTTAGTATATTCATATTTTAATCATCCTGTGGAGCCGGCAACTTGGCAAGAGCCTCTGCAGCCGACTTAATGTTCGTATTTATGGTATCCTCGCGAATCTTACCATCGCGCAGGTTGATGTTCCTGCTGGCATATTCCGCAATCTCAGGGTTGTGGGTCACGAAGATGATCGTGTTACCCTGCTTGTAGAGTTCCTGGAAGAGCACAAGCATCTCAAATGAGGTGCGTGTGTCGAGGTTACCCGTTGCCTCGTCAGCGAGTAGCACAGCGGGGTCGTTCACCAAGGCACGGGCGATGGCAACACGCTGCATCTGTCCACCCGACATCTGGTTCGACTTGTGGTACATCCTGTCAGCCAGTCCTACTGCCTCCAGTGCCTTGATGGCCCGTTCCCGACGCTCCGAAGCAGAGATTTCCGAGTTATACATCAACGGCAGTTCCACATTCTCCAGAGCCGTGGTCTTCGGCAGCAGGTTATACGTCTGGAACACGAAACCAATCTTACGGTTACGCAGTTTGGCCCGTTGCGTCTTCGACATCGTGCGCACACTGATACCGTCGAGGAAGTACTCTCCGCTGGTGGGGGTGTCGAGGCATCCCAACTGGTTCAGCAGCGTGGATTTGCCTGAGCCCGATGTACCCTGAATAGTGACGAACTCGCCCTCATAGATCTTGAACGAGATACCACGCAGAGCCTTCACCGTCTCACTGCCCACCTGGAAGTAGCGCTTCACATTCTGCAGTTCGATAACGACTTTTCTATTGTCTTCAGCCATATCTTATTGTCTTCTTGGCATTTGACCGCCGTTACCACTCTGTGCGCCCTGTCCAGCCTGTCCGCCCTGACCGCCTTGGGCACCTCCTCTATTGTTTCTGTTACCCGGACGTGGCATGAAGGGGTTACCTCCCTGCGCACCTTGTGGCATTGCCATCTCACCACCGGAAATCTCGAAGTCTGTCAGCACTTCCGTACCTTCAGCAATACCACCGATAATCTCAGTCAGCACACCGTTGGTAGTACCAGCCTGTACCTTATGGGCCTTGAACACAGTGCCTTCCTTCGTCCAAACCTTAGGCATACCCTCACAGTCCTCGATGGTCTCACCTTTCTTCAGCAGAGCCTCATTAGGCTGGAAGCGCAATGCCTTGGCAGGCACGGTGAGCACGTTGTTCTTCTCCAGCGTAAAGATGGTGACGTTAGCCGTCAGACCGGGCTTCAGTTTCAGATCGACATTGGGAGCGGAGATCACCACCTCGTAGGTAACGACATTGCTCTCCGTCGTAGCCTGCTGGCGCACCTGCGTCACAGAACCCTCAAACTTGTCGTCGGGGAAAGCATCTACAGTGAAACTCACACGCTGACCTTCCTTCACACCACCGATATCAGCCTCGTCGATGTCGGCAATCACGCGCATGTTCGTCAGGTCCTGGGCGATGGTGAAGAGTTCTGGGGTATTAAACGAGGCAGCCACCGTCTGGCCTTCCTCCACAGACTTCGACAGCACCACACCGTCGATAGGCGAGGTGATGGTAGCGTAACCGAGGTTAGTCTGGGCACGCTGCACACTCTCACGCGACTGTGCTACCTGCTGCTTCGACTGCTCGTACTGCAAACGGGCACTCTCATACTCATCGGCACTCACCAGTCCCTTATCGTAAAGGGTCTTGTAGCGTTCAAAGTTACTCTGCTGATAGTTCAGTGAACTCTGTGCAGAGGCAAGACTGGCCTTCTGGGCATTCAACTCACTGATCAGGTTGGTACGATCCAGTTCTGCAATGACCTGACCTTTCTTCACTACAGAGTTGTAATCTACATAGAGATGACTCACAATACCTGACACCTGTGTACCTACAGTCACACTCGTCACAGGCTCAATGGTACCCGTAGCGGTAATGGAGGTCTGGATATTACCTGTTTCCACCTTGGCCGTAGCAAACGACACCTTTTCTTCTTTCTTTCCACCCTTCAGGAAGTTGTACGCGATAATCAGCGCAACAACCACTGCAATGGCAATCCATAATTTCTTATTCTTCATATATCTTTTGAATTTTAGTTCATCGTTTATGGTTTAATCTCTCCTTCTGCATAAAGATGCAGCATCTGTTTGTTGTAGAGAGTCTGGTACTTCGACTGCAACTGGTTCTGCTGGGCAGAGAGCAGATTATCCTTACCCTGCATCAGTTCTACGATGTTCCTCAGACCCAGACGGAACTGCTCCGACAGCAACTCATAACTCTGCTGTGCACTCTCCACGCTCACCGAAGCAGCCTTATACTTCTGCTGGTTGGTGGTAGCGTTTACCCAAAACTGCTGGATATCGCTGTAGAGGGTCTTCTGCTGGTCCTGCAAGTCGAGTTGCGCCTGCAACTGCTGTATCTTCGCCTTGCTGACGGCTGTCTTTGTAGAACGTCCATCCACGATGGGCACACTCACGCCCAGACCCAGCGACGTGTTCACGTTGTTTTTCACCTGTGTACCCCACCCTGCTCCACTCAACGAGTTCGTCGAGGTGGTCACACCGCCGTTCACACTTACATTAGGCATCCATCCGGCCTTGGCAATATTCAAACTAACCCCGCTGCTCTTGATGGCCAGTTGCGAACGCTCTATCTCAGGACGACTCAGCAAGGCCTGCTCATAGACACTCTGCAATGAGGGGATAGGCGCGAGGATACGTTCGTCGCTGAGTTCAGGGATAGCCACGTCGAAATCCGACTCGTCGGTGATCTCCAACAACTGCTTCAACTGCAGTTTGTAAGTCATCAACTGACTCTTGGCCTCCACGATGTTATACTCATCGTTGGCGCGCTGTGAGGTCAACTGGGCAAGGTCAGCCTTCGACATCTTACCCACATTCACCATCTCCTGTCCGCGCTCCTCGTTCTTCTTGGCAGTCTCCAACGTCTGCTCACTCACCTTCACGCTCTCGTCGATATAGAGTATCTGGGTGAAGATCTGGGCGATGCGCTCTTGGATGGAGTTAGCCGTCTCGCGAGCCTGCAGGTCAGCCTGCTGCTCCGCTATTTCGTCGAGTTTCACGGTGTTTGTGTTACGTCCGCCGTTCCACACGGTCCACTGTCCGCTCAACGAATATGAGCCGTTGTACGAGGTCTTGTTCACCTTCGTGTTCACCACGCCGTTGGTCACCGTCGAAATACCGGTATCCTTCCAGGGCTGGTAACCGAGGGTTTGGTTTGTCGATGCACTGAGTGTGGGCAGCAATGCCGCCTTTGCACCCTTCAGGTCTTCCGTAGCGCTCTGCTTCTGCAGTTGCGACTTCTTCAGCGAGATGTTATTGGCCAAAGCATAGTCAATACAGTCCTGCAGTGTCCATCGTTTCTGGGCAGAAGCCGTCACTGTCAGGAGTAACACGCCAATCAATAATAATCCTTTCTTCATTTTTTATTTTTAATGCTCAATTCTCTATTATGGGTGCAAAATTACAAAAAAAATTCCATATTACGCTTATTATTTGTTTAAATAATGTGATAATATTAAAAACGCTTTTAAACAGAGAAATCTGTACGCTAAAATTTGGAAGATATCAAAATAATTAGTACTTTTGCCGTCGAATCTAACAAACTGAATTGATATGAAGAAATTATTAATGACAGCGATGATCTTCGCTGCAAGTGTAGGGCTGACAAATGCCCAGACTGCCCAAAGGCAAATAGTGGAAGAAGGTGGTACAGGTCCGTTCAAGTCGGAAGTGGTGGGCGATGCCTCCTGTCCTGGCTTCACGGTGTATCGTCCTCAGAACCTGAAGGAGGTGGTGGCCAAGCAGGGTGCCCTGCCAGTGATTGTCTATGCCAACGGTGCCTGTTTCAACAACAATGTGGAGATGCGCCTGCTGTTGAGCGAGGTAGCCTCCTACGGTTATGTGGCTGCTGCCATCGGTCCATACGACGAGGCAGATGTGATGGCCCAATGGAGGGGTGTGCTGAAGTCGGCTTATCCTGAGACCAAGGGTGATGTGATCATGGCAAATGGCGAGAAGATCCTGCCCATGACTGCTGAGGAGCGGAAGGCTCAACAGGAGCAGCAGGCCAAGCAGCGTGAGGAGGCTCAGAAGAAAGCCAAGAAATCTAAGAAGAATCAGCAGCCTGAAACCCCGCCTTTCCGCACCTATCCCAAGCAGTTGCTGGAGGTGCTCGACTGGCTGACAGAACAGAATGCCACCGCTGGCTCGGAATACTACCACTGTCTGGCACTCGACCATGTGGCAGCAATGGGTCAGTCCTGCGGAGGTGCTCAGGTGTTGGGTGTGGCCTACGATCCTCGCATCAAGACCTGCGTGATGCTGAACACAGGTATTGGCGATATGGAGATGATGGGCTCAACGAAGGAGTCGTTGAAAAACCTTCACCAGCCGATGTTCTATATGATTGGTGGACCCGCTGATATCGCCTTCGCCAATGCACAGAAAGACTATGAGCGCATCGCTGACAACATCCCCGTGGTGATGCTGAACTCCAAGGACGGACATAGCGGCACCTATTACGAGAAGCATGGTGGCAACTATGCCAAGGCTGTCGTGAAATGGCTCGACTGGCAGTTGAAGGGTCAGGTGGGACAATCCGCCCTCTTCCTCGACGACGAGTACCTGAAGATGAAGTTCCCTGAGTGGCAGGGTGTCCGGAAGAACTTCTAAGATCAGTCTCTTAACGAACAGTTATTTATTCCTCTGGTTCCGCTGCCATGTCATAATGGAGCGGAACCTCTTTTGTATTCTTTCTGTCAGCGCTCTCATTGGCCAATTGTTGACGGGTCAGCCAAATCACATCCTGTTCCAAACGGACATCAATCTGCGTCTGGCCGTCTTCAGTCTGATATATAACAATCCATTAGCAAGAAAAAAGAGAGAAAAACAATAAAAATTTCAATCTCAAAATGTGCAAATGTGCAAATGTGCAAAAACTAATTTTTTGATTGAATGGGGTGGAACGCACAGGGGTTAGGAATGGTGTTCTTATAAGAAAATGGGCGTGTCGGTGAAAGGGAGTGGGTGCAGGTGCAAAAGGTGCAAATGCAAAATTCAATTGGAAAGGATAAATTAGTAATATTATATATAAATAATTTTGCACCAGATTCTTCGGATTTTTGATAAACGTATTTGCACCTTTTGCACCTGCACCTTTTGAATAGCGAAAATATCGGACAATTTCACGCCTCAGATTCAGGGCATAAAATCCTGTCCACAGGGAATCTTGTCCCAGATTTCAGGCATCATATTCCGCCCTCGGAAAATCGTCAACCAAATCTTAGGCACAAAATCCCGACCCCAGGAAAACTTGTCCCGAATCCTGGACATAGAATTCCGCCCTCAGGTTATCGTCCCCAGAATCTCAGACATGAAATTCAGACCCCAGAAAACCGCCCCCGATTCTAAGGCATAAAAAACCGAGGGCGGGATGAAAGTCCAGCAAATATTTTTGCATTTTTGCAAAAATAAATAGAGTTTTCTTTGGTTATTTCAAAAAAAAGTTGTACCTTTGCATCATGTAAAACACGGACTAAGGAAGTGAATAATTAATTAACAACCAACTGATTTATGAATATGAAAAAGAGATTATTAATGACGTTAACGCTTGCATTTGTGATGTTTGCAGTCATGTTTGCACAGACCAATGAGACCGTTCTCGAAGAAGGAGGATCGGGTCCCTACAAGGCTGTGATGTACGAAGTAGAGGGATTCAAGGAGCACACCGTGTTCGCCCCGAAAGACCTCTCTGTGTTCAGTGCCAAGAAAGCCCTGCCTGTGCTGGTATGGGGTAATGGCGGATGCGCCAACTCACCACGCGGACATGAGAAGTTCCTCAACGACATTGCCTCTTACGGCTATCTCGTGCTGGCTACGGGCATCATGCCAAAGGCAGATGCACCTCGTGGCTTTGGTGGTATGGGAGGTGGCAATCAGTCACGCTCAGAGCAACAGGTAGAGTCGATGGACTGGGCCTTTGCGCAGAATGCTGACAAGAACAGCCCGTTCTACCAGAAGATCGACACCAAGAACATCTGCATCTCTGGTATGTCGTGCGGTGGCTTACAGGCCCTCTTCAACTGCTTCGACCCACGTGTCACCTCTATCATGATCTGCAATAGCGGACTCTTCGACCAGATTGAAGACGGTGGTGGCGCTCCTGCCCCTGGCGGTGCTGCTCCCAGACCCGGTGGCGGACGTCCGAGGATGGGTGGTATGCCCAGCGTGGCCAAGTCGAAACTGAAGGAGATCCACTGCCCTATCATCTACATCCTGGGTGGTGAGACGGACATCGCCTATAACAATGGCATGGACGACTTCAAGCGCATCGACCACGTGCCCGCTATCGCCTGTAACCTGCCCGTTGGTCACGGAGGCACCTACAACCAACCCAACGGCGGTGAGTTTGCCATCGTGGCTCGTGCATGGCTCGACTGGCAACTGAAGGGCAATCAGGAGGCTTCGAAGATGTTCGTCGGTGACAAGCCCGCCATCCTGCAGCGTAAGGACTGGACACTGGAGAAGAACGGTAAGGTGAAGTAGAAAAACAAAAGCCGGACTCTTCACAGGGTCCGACTTTCTCTACCTAACTTACTTATCTAACTAATTAATTAAAAAGAACTATTTTAATGTAAAAGAGTATCGTCCTGCAATCTCTGCGGAGGAGGAACCCACGAGGGCCTCGAAGTCACCAGGCTCTGCCACCCACTCGCCTACCCGGTCGTCGTAGAAACTCAGGGCGCTCTTGTCGATGGTGATGCTCACCTGCTTCGTCTCGCCAGGTTGCACAGAGACCTTCTGGAAGCCTTTCAGTTCCTTATAGGGGCGTTCCAGCGAGGATTTCTTGTCGCGGATGTAGAGTTGTACGGTCTCAGCACCAGCACTGGAGCCTGTGTTCGTGACATCGGCGGTGAAGGTGATGGTCTCGTCAGCAGTCATCTGCGACTTATTAGCAGTCAGATTGGTAATCTTAAATGTGGTGTAACTCAGTCCGTGTCCGAAAGAGAATAACGGTTTCTCTTTCTTCAGGCGGTCCGTCCAACGGTAACCCACAAAGATGCCCTCCTTGTATTCCTCGTCGATGATCTGATGGCCCTCACGCCATGTGCCTGGATAGGTGTTCAGAGCATGGGCACCACACTGCTCGAGTGAGGCATACCAGGTGAAAGGCAGTTTACCCGAGGGGTTCACGTCGCCAAAGAGCACGGAGGCGATGGCATTGCCAGCCTCAGAGCCGATGAACCAGCCCTGCACGATGGCAGGCACCTTGTCGAGCCAAGGCATGGCCACACAGTTGCCAGAGATATTGACATACACCAGACGGGGATTGACTTTCACGAGGGACTCAATGAGTTCATCCTGTCCGTAGGGCAAACCATACTGTTGACGGTCATGTCCCTCACTGTCCTGATAACCGGCTTTGTTGAGACCACCGAAGAAGATGACCACGTCAGCCTGCTTTGCCTTCTCCACAGCCTCAGCCGTGAGTTGGCCAGGGGTGCGGGTGTCGTAGAGTGAACGGCCCACAGAGACGCCATCAAAACTCTGGATGGTGTCACCCACATAGCCACGAGCGTAATCTAATTTACAATTGGACCATTTACCATTTACCATTTGTTGGAGGGCGTCAAGGGGGAGGACTTCACGCTGGACTTTCAGCGAGGAGGAGCCACCGCCAACTGTCATCATCTTGATGGCGTTCTCACCCACCACAAGGATGCGTTTCATCTTCGTGGGGTCGAGAGGGAGGACTCCGTCATTCTTCAGCAGCACGATACCCTCTTCCGCAATCCTCCTGGCAGCATCATAGTGAGCGTCGGAACAGAGGAATCCGAAGGGCTTTTCGCGTTGCATCGTGGTACGATAGAACAGGCGCAGCACACGGCGCACCTTCTCGTCGAGTTCCTTCGTGGTGTACTTCCCTGACTTGATGGCCTGCTTGTAGGCCTCAGCCAAATGATAACTATCGTAGGCGTTGGTGCGGCCCATCGTCAGGCCGTCGGTCCATGTACCAAACTCGAGGTCGAGACCATTGGTGACAGCCTCATCAGTATCGTGGCAACCACCCCAGTCGGAGATAACCACACCGTCGAAGCCCCAGTCCTGCTTCAGAATCTTGTTGAGCAACGTGTTATTATGACAATTGTGTTGGTTCTGATAGAGGTTGTAGGCACCCATGATGCTCCATGCCCCACCCTGCTGCACAGCAGCACGGAAGGCAGGCAGGTAGATCTCATGCAAGGCACGGTCGGAGACGATGACATTCACCTGATGACGGTACTCCTCGTCGTTGTTCAGGCAGTAGTGCTTCACGCAGGCTGCCACACCCTTCGACTGGAGTCCCCTCACGTATGGCACCACCATCTGCGAGGCCAGATAAGGATCCTCACCCATATACTCGAAGTTACGTCCTCCGAGCGGGGTACGGAAGATATTCACACCAGGTCCCAGAATGACGCTCTTCTTGCGGTAAAGGGCTTCCTCGCCCAGGCTCTCGCCATAAAGGCGGGCCATTGCGGGATTCCATGTGGCAGCGAGACAGGTGAGGGCTGGGAAGGCTACACACGAGTCGTTGGTCTGTCCAGCCTGCACCCACTCATCCCAGAGCACGTCGGGGCGTACACCGTGAGGACCATCGTCCGTCCACAGGTCAGGGAATCCAAGGCGCTTCACACCGGGACTAGAGAACTTCGACTGCGCGTGGATCACAGCAATCTTCTCATCGAGGGTCATGCGCTTCAGGGCATCCTCGATACGCTGCTCCACGGGCTTCGTCTCGTCGAGATACACAGGCGTTTGTGCCTGAGTGGTAGCAGTAGCACCTAACAGGAGTACTGATATTACTAACTTTTTCATTATATTACTTCAAAATTCCTAATTCCAAATTCCAACTTCGTAATTCCTACTTACTTCATCCCCATGCTCTGGATATACTCCGTCTGGGGGGTACATTTCTCTATGCGACAGTTCTCAGCAAACTGCATCAGCAGTTCACGGAACCGCTTTTGGTCGGGACGGGCTTCGCGCCACTCCTGATAGGTGTTACGCGAGGTCTCAGAATACTTCACCACGATGCTGTCCCAGCCCTCTGGGCGCTGGATGCCCATCATACACGAACTGTCAACCTTCTTATAAGGCCAGAAGGTGTAGCCGATATTGGCCTCCTTGAGTACACTGACAAAGTCGCTCTGCCACTCCATGGTGTTATGACCGAACTCTCCCATATACATCGGACGGTTGATAGAGTCGCGGAAATTGATGTAGTGGGCAATGGCCTCCTTGGTAGCAGGACCACCATATCGATGACAAGTGTACATCAGTTTGTCGTCGTAACTGGCATCGTCGAGCATCCAGAAGAAACTGTTCCAGTGGGCACCACCCAACAGGATGATGTGGTTCTGGTCTACCTCGCGGATGGCAGCCACGCAACGCTTATAGATCGGTTGGAGCAACTGGTAGAGCGAATCCTTATTAGCGAAATAATGGGCGATAGGCTCGTTCATCAGTTCGTAGCCAAGGATGGTGGTCTCACCTTTGTAGCGATTGGCAATCTCACGCCAGATGTCGCAGAACAACTGCTGACTCTTCTCGCTCTCGAAGAGCCAGGGATATCCA
>JAGCPK010000128.1 GCA_017965725.1 Prevotella sp. | reverse complement strand
CCCTATCGCTATCTCATTCTTGGCGATGAGAAGGAACTCGACATGAAATCTCTGGAGAAGATTGGCCCAATCAAGAGACTGACGACAAAGGAAGTTTTTGGATATTAATCAATAACTAAATAAACAAGTATCATTTATGGCTAAGACAGTTGAATTTAAGTATGCCCCCATGTTTCAGGTGGGCGAGGACAAGACGGAATACCGTTTGTTAAGTAAGGAAGGTGTAACAACCGCCGAGTTTGAAGGAAAGCAGATCGTGAAGGTGTCAAAGGAGGCCCTGACCCTTTTGGCACAGCAAGCATTCCATGACGTGGAGTTCATGCTGCGTCGTGAGCACAACGAACAGGTTGCAAAGATATTGACCGACCCTGAGGCCAGCGAGAATGACAAGTATGTAGCCCTGCAGTTCCTGCGCAATGCCGAGGTGGCTTGCAAGGGCATCCTGCCTTTCTGTCAGGACACGGGTACTGCGATCATCCACGGTGAGAAGGGTCAGCAGATATGGACAGGTTTCGAGGACGAAGAAGCCCTGAGCCTGGGTGTATTCAATACCTTTACCCAGGATAACCTGCGTTATTCTCAGAACGCTCCTCTGAACATGTATGATGAGGTGAACACCCGCTGCAATCTTCCTGCCCAGATTGATATCGAGGCTACCGAAGGTGCAGAGTACAAGTTTGTGATGGTGGCCAAGGGTGGTGGCTCTGCCAACAAGACCTATTTCTACCCAATGACAAAGGCGACTATCCAGAACGAGGGTACACTCATCCCGTTCTTCGTTGAGAAGATGAAGTCTCTGGGTACGGCAGCCTGTCCTCCTTATCACATCGCATTTGTGATTGGTGGTACATCAGCGGAGAAGAACCTGCTGACAGTGAAACTGGCTTCTATCAAGTTCTACGATGGTCTGCCAACGACTGGCGATGAGACAGGTCGTGCTTTCCGCGATGTCGATCTGGAGCAGAAACTCATCAAGGAGGCTCAGAAGATTGGTCTGGGAGCCCAGTTTGGTGGTAAGTATCTGGCTCACGATATCCGTGTGATCCGTCTGCCTCGTCATGGTGCAAGTTGTCCTATCGGTATGGGTGTATCTTGCTCTGCTGACCGTAACATCAAGGCTAAGATCAACGCTGACGGTATCTGGCTGGAGAAGATGGACTCTAACCCAACAGAACTGATTCCTGAGGAACTCCGCCAGCCAGGTGAGGGTGGCAAGGGTATCGAGATCGACCTTAACGAAGGCATCGATGCCGTTCGCAAGGAACTCTCCAAGTATCCTGTTTCTACCCGCGTGAACCTGAAGGGTACTATCATCGTGGCTCGCGATATCGCTCACGCTAAGCTGAAGGCTCGTCTGGATGCCGGTGAGGGTATGCCCGATTACTTCAAGAAATACCCTGTGCTGTATGCAGGTCCTGCTAAGACGCCAGAGGGCTATCCTTGCGGCTCGATGGGTCCAACAACAGCCAACCGTATGGATCCCTACGTAGATGAGTTTCAGGTTAATGGTGCATCGCTGGTGATGATTGCCAAGGGTAACCGTTCTGACGTTGTCACTGAGGCATGTAAGAAGCATGGCGGTTTCTATCTGGGTACTATCGGTGGTGTGGCTGCCGTTCTCTCACAAAGTAGTATCAAGAGCATCGAGTGCGTAGAATATCCAGAGCTGGGTATGGAAGCCGTATGGAAGATTGAGGTGGAGGACTTCCCTGCCTTCATTCTCGTTGATGACAAGGGAAATGACTTCTTCAAGACTCTGAAGCCCTGGTGTCCAGCAAAGAAATGAAAAGACTTCTGACGATATGTATGGTTCTGGTGCTGGCAGCTTCGGCTGCCAGCGCACAGACCCGTATCCCCTGTGACCGAACGTATAAGGATCATCCTGAGCTTGCGCGCACCCGTGGCAATGATGTTCCCAAGACGTGGCAGGGCAAAGTCGTCATTCCCGTCCTCCTGATGGCTTTCCCCGATGTGGGTTTCTCAGTATCCAATGAGGACATCGTAGCCTACTGGAATGATTTACTCAACAAGCCCGGCTATAACGAAAACGGTGCACACGGATCGGTGGCCGACTATTTCTGGCAGCAGAGCAGCGGCATTTTTGAACCCACGTTCGAGATTATCGGGCCTGTGACGGTACCCGAGAATCGTGCCTACTATGGTGAGAACCGAAACGGCAAGCAGGGTGATGACATGAATCCCAGGGAACTGGTTCGTGACGCCTGTGTGGCTGCGGGAATCGATTGGTCTGCCTACGACTACGACAACGATGGCGAAATTGACATCCTGCTAACGATCTTCGCAGGACGTGGCGAGAATCGAGGAGGCCCTGCCGATGCCATCTGGCCCCATAAGAGCAAGAATTACCTGCAGGTGGGCGATGTCTTTGTGGGCGACTATACCTGTATCTCCGAACTCAACGACAAAGGCAAACTCGACGGCTATGGCACCTTTGTCCATGAGTTCTCTCATTGTCTCCAATTGCCCGACCTCTATCCCGTCTCTGGAAACGCCTATTCCATCTTCGACGAATGGGATCTGATGGATGGCGGCAACTATGCCTTCAACGGTTTCGGCATCCCCAACTACTCGGCTTTCGAACGGTGGATATGTGGCTGGTATGAGTTCGTGGAACTCACTGAGCCTACCACCATCACCGATATGCCCGCCTGGGATGAAGATCCCGTGGCCTATGTCGTGCGCAAGGATAAAAAGCCCGGGGAGTACTATATCCTTGAGAACCGCCAGCAGCGGGGATTCGATTATTACATCCCCGGCAACGGTCTGTTCGTCACTCACGTGAACAATTTCACGATTGGCGATCTCACCCCGAACACCAGTTCTTTTTCGAAGGTGGACCTTGTACCTGCCGATAACCGCAACTACCGTCAGAGCGAGGCTTATTTCCATCACGACAACGGCAAGACGACCAGTCCTAGAAGCAACTATCTCAGTCTGGCGGCCTATCCCTATGTCATGGGTGACTCCGTCAACAACCTGCTGACAGACACCTCCATCCCTGCAATGAATATTCATAAGCCTGTCACCAACATCACGATGTACGACAACGGCCACATATCCTTCGATTTCAAGAAAGAAGATACAGCCATAAGGGGAATGAAAACAGAAGGGATGAAAGGTGAAACATGGTACGACCTCCGCGGACTTCGCCTGCCTTCAGCTCCCTCGAAGCCAGGCATCTACATCATCCGCGACTCAAGCGGTCAGACGAAAAAGACCATCCAATGAAACCCTTCACGCCATGCGCTCGGTAATCGGCATATTAATGATAAGTCTTTGTCTGACTACCCATGCAGCCAGACAAAAGACACATCGTAAGTCCAACGGCACGTCACTCCGTATCACCCGCAGTGCAGCCATCCACCGTGTCCTATCAGAACCCTATACAGATTGGAATCCTCAGAAGATCTATCGTGTGCCGGTGATACTGATGTCATTTGCCGACTATGATTTCAAGGCAGATCACGATTTGGCTTTCTATAACAACCTGTTTAATAAGTCAGGTTTTAATCTCGGATTTGGTCCTGGGTGTGTGGCCGACTATTTCCGTGATCAGTCTCGGGGACAGTTTAATTTGGTGTTCGACGTGGTAGGTCCCATCAAACTGACCTCCAATGTAAAAAGCGATAGTGACAAAAACTATGGGGTGGATCAGATCAGGGAAGCCATCAGAATGGCAGATGAGCAGTTGGATTATTCCGACTATGACTGGGAAGATAACGGCAAGGCAGAAACTGTCATTATCGTCTTTGCCGGCTATGGCGCCAACGAGGATTTAACAATAACAGATGGTTGTATCTGGCCAAATACGAACGATCTCTATATGACACTCGACGGGGTAACGATTAATAGTTACTCCGCTAGTCCTGAGATATGGTCAGATGAAACCTCCTGTGGCATCGGTAGTATCTGTCATGAATTCTGTCATGTGTTGGGTCTTCCCGATCTCTATCCTACCAAAGGCAAAGAGTTTTCCGTGCTCGATGAGTGGGATCTGATGGATGGTGGCAACTTTGCCGATAACGGCTGGTGCCCACCTAACCTATCCATTCAAGAACGTGAGTATTTGGGATGGCAGGTGCCTGAAGACCTGACAGAGGCAAAGACCATTACAGGCATGCCGTCCTTCGACAGTAGCGGTAAAGCCTACCGGATTGTCAACGATGCCCATCCTTCGGAGTATTATCTGTTGGAGAACCGCCAATGGGAAGGGTGGGATTACATGCTGCCGAACCACGGTCTACTTATCACTCATATCGATTTTGATGATAATGCATGGCTGGGGGATGTTGTCAATGTCTCTTCCTCGCACCATCGTTATGATTATTTTCACGCCGACAATTTAGATTTCAACTATTACGATTATCTTTTTGATTATAAGGTTGCCTATGGTACCGACGGACGGAACCTGCGTCTGCAATATACCAGTTATCCGTATGTTGATGTCAAAGGTGTCAAGCATGATTTTTTGACAGACACATCTGTTCCTGCCGCCATGATTTTCAATCCGCGTGAGGATGGCGTGAATTTGATGGGGAAATCGGTCACCGACATCCACGAAAAGGAAGATGGTCATGTCTCTTTCTGCTTCACTGTCACATCTACTGGTATTAAAACGATTTCCAGTAATGCACATCCTGTGGCAGTCTATGATCTCCAAGGCCGTCGAATCACGGTGCCTTCTTCAGGATTATATATCATCCAGTACAGTGACGGTAGTACAAGAAAAGTGATAAGAGGAAAATAAAATATGTATAAGATAGAGAATAACATAGCGAGGCTGTGGTGGTTGAGAATACTGCTTCTACTCATCACTTTTCACTTATCGCTTATCACTTCATTGGCTCAGCCAATGAAGCCCTGCGGCACCTCTGTGCTGGCCCGCAGACATGTGACAGATGGAGATACCGCCTCACGAGCACGCCATAGGAAGGCTCCACGACGAGATGCCTTCCTTGGTGAGAAGCGCGGGCTCGTCATCCTGGTATCTTTTCCCGACATCTCATTTCAGGATGAGTCTTCTTATCAGATCTGGAATGACATTATCAATCGAGAAGGCTATGCCGACAATGGGGCCCCAGGAAGTGTCAGCGATTATTTCTTTGACCAAAGTTACGGACAATTCCAGTTGAAGTTCGATGTGCTAGGTCCTATTGAGGCGACCCATGAGCATGCCTATTACGGACAGAACATCAATTGGGGAGATCCCGTAGGATGGTTCGACCAGAATGTCGGGGAACTTGTTGAGGAAACCTGTCGTGCCGTGGCCAATCAGGTTCGTTTCTCTGATTATGACTGGGATGGCGACGGAGAGGTAGATCAAGTGTTCCTTCTCTATGCCGGATATGGGGAGAATGACTATTTTTCGAAAGACTCCACTGTCATCTGGCCTCATATGGCTACGTTGTCAGACGACTGGGAAGGTTATGAGAACGGACTACAACTGCAAGGTGTCCGTATCAACACCTATGCCTGTAGCAACGAACTCACACGTAGCAATAAGTTAGCGGGCTTGGGAACCATCTGTCATGAGTTCAGCCATTGTCTCGGCCTGCCTGACATGTATGACACCGAGAAAGGCAGTACTGTCCTGGGCGGCTATGACATGATGGATCAGGGTTGTTATAATGGCAACAGTTGGTGTCCTGTGGGGTATTCATCGTATGAGCGTTACGTCTGTGGTTGGTTGACACCAGTTGAGATTGCCGATCCTCATGCTGTCGCCGGTTATGATCCCGACGGTGAGGCGACACCAGAGTCATCCCTTCAGTCCATCCGACCTTTAATCAGATACCCCGATGCATGTCTTTACCGCAGTTCTTCAGAAGCCAACGACTATTACCTGATAGAAAACCGCCTGAAGGAGTCGTGGGATACGTATTTCCCTACGACAGGACTTCTGGCGTGGCATATTGACTACAATGAACAGGCATGGACTGAAAATACAGTCAACAACGATCCCGACCATCTCCGCATATGGCACATGACTCCCGAGGAGATTATTATGACAGGCATTGCCAATGTCGTGCGTACCGACTGTGGTCCGTGTCAGATTTATGATTTGCAGGGGCATCGTCTTTCAGTACCTTCTACGGCTCCGGGCATCTACATCCTCCGTTTCCCCGACGGCAGCATAAAAAAAGTGTTCCGCTAGTTGCGGAACACTAACCCATCTCCGAATTCGTCTATGATGATTGGCTTCGTACGGTCCACCTCGTCTGCCAAAAGTTTCTTCGAGAGGTCGTTGAGTACGAACTGTTGAATGGCGCGCTTCACAGGCCTTGCACCAAAGTCAGGGTCATAGCCCTCTTCAGCCAGATAATTGATTGCCTGAGGCGTACACTCGATCTTAATGCCCTGCGGCTCCAACATATCCGTCACCCTCTTCATCTGGAGACGCACCACGTCGGCTATCTGTTCCTTCGTAAGCGGTGTGAAGGTGATAATCTCGTCAATACGGTTCAAGAACTCAGGACGCATCGTGGCCCTCAGTTGTTCACGCGTGGCATTTGAGGTCATGATAATGATTGTGTTCTTGAAGTTCGCCGTACGGCCCTTGTTGTCTGTCAGTCGTCCGTCATCCAACACCTGTAACAGGATATTAAAGACATCGGGATGCGCCTTTTCTATTTCATCGAAGAGCACAACGGAGTAAGGCTTGCGTCTGACTGCCTCCGTCAACTGTCCTCCCTCGTCATAGCCTACATATCCCGGAGGTGCACCAATCAGACGGCTCACACTGTATTTCTCCTGATACTCACTCATGTCGATACGCGTCATCATCGTCTCGTCGTTAAACAGATAGTCTGCCAGCGTCTTGGCAAGTTCGGTCTTACCAACACCCGTCGTACCAAGGAAGATAAAACTGGCGATAGGTCGCTTCGGATCCTGAAGTCCTGCACGCGAACGACGCACAGCATCTGATACGGCAGTGATAGCCTCGTCTTGACCAATGACACGCTTATGCAGTTCCTCCTCCAGATGGAGCAGTTTCTCACGTTCACTCTGCATCATGCGTGTCACAGGGATACCAGTCCAGCGGCTTACCACCTCGGCAATATCATCGGCTGTCACCTCCTCACGTACCAATGAATTACCATCCTGTGCCGAAGCCAGTTGTGTCTGTATGGCCTTGATATCGTCCTCAAGGACTTTCAGTTTCGAGTAGCGTATCTCCGCCACCTTACCATAGTCACCCTCGCGCTCAGCACGCTCGGCTTCCAGTTTCAGGTTTTCTATCTCCTGCTTATCCTGCTGGATCTTGTTGATGAGTTGTCGTTCACCCTCCCACTTGGCGCGGAACTGTGTTTCCTGTTCCCTCAACTCTGCGATATCCTTATCCAGTTGTGCAATCTTCGGTTCATCGCCTTCACGTTTGATGGCTTCACGCTCTATCTCCAACTGAGCCAGACGACGTGATATCTCATCCAATTCCTCTGGCACAGAATCACGTTCCATACGGAGTTTTGCAGCAGCCTCATCCATCAGATCGATGGCCTTGTCAGGCAAGAATCGTTCGCTGATGTAGCGCTCAGAGAGTTGGACGGCAGCGATACAGGCGTCGTCCTGGATACGTACCTTGTGGTGGTTCTCGTAACGCTCCTTCAGACCACGCAGGATGGAGATGGCAGAGAGTTCATCCGGCTCATCGACCATCACCGTCTGGAAACGACGCTCTAAGGCCTTGTCCTTCTCGAAATACTTCTGATATTCATTCAGGGTTGTGGCACCAATGGCACGCAATTCTCCACGAGCCAGAGCGGGTTTCAGAATATTGGCGGCATCCATGGCCCCCTCTCCACCGCCAGCACCCACCAGCGTGTGTATCTCGTCGATGAAGAGGATGATACGCCCCTCGGCCTTCGTCACCTCGTTGATCACGCTCTTCAGTCGCTCCTCAAACTCACCCTTGTACTTTGCACCAGCCACCAACGCACCCATGTCGAGCGAATAGACCTGCTTGTCTTTCAGGTTCTCAGGCACGTCACCACGCACGATACGTCCTGCGAGACCTTCCACGATGGCAGTCTTACCCGTACCAGGTTCACCAATCAGTATCGGGTTGTTCTTTGTACGACGACTCAAGATCTGTAACAGTCGGCGAATCTCATCGTCACGGCCAATCACGGGGTCGAGTTTACCCTGTCGGGCGAGATCCACGAGGTTCTTGGCATATTTCTCCAGACTCTGGTAGTTATCATCCGCAGATTGCGACTGCACCTTCTGCCCTTGTCGCAGTGCCTGAATGGCCTTCTGCATATCCTTCTCCGTACAACCCGCATCCTTCATGATACGCGAGGCTGTGGAGTTCACGCTGAGCAATGCCAACAGGATTGGCTCCACAGAGACGAACTCATCGCCCATCTTCTGGGCCGTCTCCTGTGCACGTACGAGTACATTATTACTATCTGATGAGAGATATGGCTGTCCGCCCTGCACCTTCGGCAGGTGCTTGATTTCCTGCTCGGCGAGCATCTCTATCTGTTGGGCGTTTACACCAAGTTTCTGGAAGATGAAGTTGTTAACGTCCTTCGCCTTCTCCAGTACTCCTTTCAATATGTGAACAGGCTCTATCACCTGCTGACCGTTCAACTGGGCGGTGTTCACCGCCTGCTGCACAGCCTCTTGTGCTTTGATTGTAAATTTGTCTAATGTCATAATTTTGTCCTCCTTTGTTTTTATCATTCTACCATCAATTGTTGTGCCGCACCGTTTTCAACCGCCAAATTGTCACGCCTCGCTGACGATTCGTCAGTTTTAGTTTTTTCGTTATCTGCCCCGAATCTCAGGGGACAGATTCTATTATGCTTAAAAATAGTTAAGATGATATCAAAGTGGACTTATTTGATGATAATTTGTTTATATTTGCAGACAAATCTTCTATATTAATCATATTTTAAACAAAAAGAGAGTATGAAAAAAAGTATTTGGATGGTTCTCGCAATGGCAGGTATGCTGACCTCCACTGCATGTGGTAACAAAACTGCTGCTCCAGCAGAGGGTGTTGAATCTACGACTGTAGCCGAAAAGGAAGATGCCAATAAGGAAGTTTCACTGGCCGACATCGTAGCCAAGGCTAAAGCTGAGGGTGCTAACTGGAGTGTTGACGAGTGGAAGGCTCAATTCCGTCAGGTGGCTATCGCCATTAAGCCTATGGCCATTGAAATGGACGCATTTTTTAAGAAGTTCACCGAGGGTGGTGGCAAGGCTGAAGATCTTGAAAAGGAAGGTAATGAACTGGAAAAAAAGTATGCTGATTTGAATAAGTTACTTGACGAGTTTAACACAATCGCAAAAGAAACGGCCAATGGTAAAACCGTTGCAGAGGATCAGAAGTGGGGTGAAGAACTGTTTAAGGAACTCGGTATCCCCAGCCTTAATTAAATAAAAGGTATAACAATAAAACATGGGGCTTGCATCGATGTGGTGCAAGTCCTTTGATTATGGAGAATATCATTACCAGTGTACAGAACGCCCGTGTGAAGCACGTCGTAGCGCTGCAACAGAAGTCGGCACTGCGCCGCGAGGAAGGATTCTTCGTGGTGGAGGGTCAGCGCGAGATAGAACACTGCATTGCCTGTGGCTACGAGATCGAGGAACTGTTCGTACTCGACAGCCTGAACTACACGGGCAAACAGCCTGCCACCATTGTCACGACACAGGTGTATGAAAAGATGGCCTACCGCGAGAGTACCGAGGGCATTATCGCCCTTGTGAAGGCTAAGAGCCACGAACTCTCAACGCTTCATTCTCAACTCTCGACAAAAAACCACCCGCTTATCATAGTCCTCGAGAGTGTGGAGAAACCTGGCAACCTCGGGGCCATCCTGCGTACGGCGGAGGCTGCCCAGGTGGATGCCGTCATCGTGTGCGACCCGCTCACCGACCTCTACAACCCCAACGTTATCCGGGCCAGTATCGGCGGTGTGTTCTGCGTGCCTACTGCCGTCTGTTCCTCCAAGGAGTGTATCCATTTTCTCAAGGAGCATCATATCCGCATCCTCACAGCGCAGTTGCAGGATGCCTACGACTACTACGACTACGACATGCGACATGCGACGGCCATCGTGATGGGCACGGAATCGACAGGACTCTCCCAGCAGTGGCGAGAGGTCGCCGACGTACATATCCGCATCCCTATGCTCGGACGACTCGACTCACTGAACGTCAGCGTGAGTGCAGCCATCCTGATGTATGAGGCTGTGCGCCAACGTAACAAGGTTTATCAACACCCTGATGCAAGAATGTAATCCAAATTTATCATGAAGATAGGTATTATTGTAGCGATGGAGAAGGAGTTGAAGCAACTCCGTCCATTATTTCCCGAAAACAAGGTGATACTGCAACAGAGCGGTATCGGCAAGGTGAACGCAGCCCTACAGGCCGCCAGAATGATCAGCCAGTATCATCCTGATGTGATTATCTCGACGGGCTGCGCTGGTGGCAATGGCGATGACATCAATATCCAGGATGTGGTGGTCAGCACCCAAATCGCCTACCATGACGTGTATTGTGGCGAGGCCATCGGCCACAGTGTCTATGGACAGGTGCAGGGCATGCCCGCCCGCTTCGAAGCCGACCCACACCTGATGGCGAAGGCCATGAAGTTGAATGCTCAATTTACAGACATCAAGGTTCACCCAGGTCTCATCGTCACTGGCGACTGGTTCGTGGATACGAGAGAGAAGATGCGTGAGATCATCGGTCATTTCCCCGAAGCGAAAGCCGTTGATATGGAGAGTGCCGCCATTGCACAGACATGTTATATATATCATGTGCCGTTCATCTCATTCCGCGTCATCAGCGACATCCCCCTGCGCGATACCGATGCCTCGCAGTACCACGACTTCTGGAACACCATCGCCAAGAAATCCTTCCACGTCACCAAGACCTTTGTCGAAAGTCTGTAAACAATAAACAAAAGAATGGAAGTCATACAAAGTTTCACCATCGACCACACCCGCCTGAAGCCGGGTATCTATGTCTCCCGCGAAGACAAGGGGTTTACCACCTTCGACCTGCGCATCACCGAGCCCAACAAGGAGCCCGCCGTAGCCCCAGCCGCCATCCATAGTCTCGAACATCTGATGGCAACCTGGTTCCGTAATAGCGAAGTGAAGGAGGACGTGGTATATGTGGGCCCGATGGGTTGTCTTACGGGCATGTATATCATCATGACAGGCTCCTATACCGTAGAGGACATGCGGCGTCTGACCATCGAATGTCTCCAATGGATCCTCACGCAGACAGAGGTACCCGCCACGCAACCGGAGTCCTGCGGCAACTACCTGTTGCACGACCTCCCAATGTGCAAGTGGGAGAGTGCTCGTTATCTCGATCGCCTACAGCATGATTTCCATAGCGACTACACAAAGTTGCAGATTACCCTCGACGACGGCAAGGTCTTTGCCGACGCATAAACATAGTAATCCCTCGCCCAAACAGGCGAGGGATTATTCTTATAGGTGCTTTTTAGGATAGAGAGCGTCCCACCACGAGGGATCGTCCTTGAGCCATTTGGCAAACCAGGCCATCTGCGTGGCAAGCCATTTCTCTTTCTTTCCGTATTCGAGGATATGGTGGTTCTCGCCTTCCACCTCGACCAGAGCCACCTCGCGGCCTAAGAGTTTCAAGGCGGTGAACATCTGGAGACTCTCGATGAGTGGCACGTTCGTGTCAGCATTGCCGTGGAGCAGGAGCAATGGCGTGTGGATCTTGTCGGCATTGTAGAGCGGCGACTGATCGACGTAGAGTTCACGGTGACTCCAGGGGTAACTATTCGCCATCGACACCTCACTGTAATTATAACCCCAGTAGCCCACGCCCCAATAACTGGTATGACTGGTGATGCCTGCATGCGAGACGGCGGCGGCAAAAATATCTGTCTGCGTCTGGAGATACTGCGTCATAAAACCGCCGTAGGAAGCGCCCATACAACCAATCTTCTTCGGATTAATGAAGGGGTGTTCGGCACATATTTGCTTCACGCCCTCGATGATGTCCTCAGCAGGACCACGTCCGGCGGTGTTCACGTGGCGCGAGGCCCATTCCTGCCCAAAGCCAGTGGCTCCACTGGGTTCAAGGATATAAGCCACGTAGCCAAGAGAGTTCCAGTACTGCGGTGCGTAGGGCGACTCGAAGTAACGGCTCACTGGCGAGCAACCACCATAATAATAGACAATCATCGGATACTGTTTCGAGGCGTCGAAGTCCTTCGGCAGATAGAGGCGGCCATAGACGGTGTCGCCCTTGCTGTTCTTGAAGTTCCAGTCCTCGCAGGTTCCCACCTCCGCATCGCCAAGGGCGGTTGCACCGTCAAAAAAGGTTGTAGTCCTTGCTTTCTTGGCTGCTGCGGAGAGGTCAAGGACGTATGCTGAGGCGGGTTCCATCGTCTTATAGGAGAGGTAGGCGATGACAGGGGCATGAGCCGCCGCGTCGAAGCGATAGACATCGTCACCCTCGGCAGGCAGTTGCGTAATCTTGCCCGTTTTGGGGTTGAGGACAAACATATTCACGTAGTCGCGGTCTTCAGCCGTGAAGTAAATCTGTTCGTCAGCCCACGACCAGTCAGGTCCTCCGTCGTCAATACTTGGGTCAAAATCCTTGGTAAGTGGTGTGACTTTCTTCGAGGCGATGTCGTAGAGGAAGAGTTCGTTCTCTGTCATGCTCGGCGTGACATCGGCAGGCAGTTGGCAGCCGATGCGGTCGAAGGCTTCTGGTGTACCCATAAAGAGAATCTGCGTGCCGTCAGGCGAGAAACCGCACCTACTCAGGAAACCGATACAGGAAAACAGGGTATCCATCTTCAAGGTCTGCGCGTCCATGATAAACACATCCGCCACCTCTGTCGGACGTTTTGCCAGACGGGAATAGGAGGAGATGACGAGTAGTTTACTACCATCCTGTGAGATGTCGGAAAGACGTTCGCCTTTCGTGCCGAAGGTGATGCGCTGGGTGACACCAGTGGCAATGTCATACTTGGCCAGATATCGTCTGTCGCGCCATCCTGGCTGACGGTCATCCATCTCAACCACCTCAAACACGTCCTTGTCCTCCTTCGGTCCTTTCTCCTCTACCGAGAAGATCAAGTAGTCCTCCGTGGGAGCCACGGTGTAACTGCCCTCAGGGATGTCGTAGGCAAAGCGTGTACGGGCTCCCGTGCGAGGTTCCACCTTATATAACACGCGTTTGTTGCCTTCCTTTTCCTCCTCCAGCCACGCGATGCTCTTAGGCATCCATCGGGGATTGCGCGACGGACGCGAAAGAAGGCGCTGGGTCTTGGTCTCACGGAGTTCGTAATCCCATCGACTGTTGCCACCCCGTTCTGTCGTCTGATAGGAAAGTACCACGAACTGTCCGTCGGCTGAGAGGGAGATGCCCCTCACGCGCTTGCCGTCGGTAAGGTCGTGAACCATATAGGGATGTCTGGCCTCAAGGGTATGGGCAACAGCCTGCGGTGCATCGATGGTCACCTTGATAGAGTCGGTATCTTTCGGTTCTGCGAGATACTGGATGGTGAAGGTGTGGTGCTCAGGGGCGAGTTTCAGGTCGGGAGAACCTTCTGCTCCATCGATGAAGAGTTTATAGTTCTTCGGTCCCTTCACCTCAATCTTTCCTTTCAGGTAGTCACTATTATTGACATAGAAGGAGAGCAGACCCACACTACGGCTTTCCTCTAACGAGGGCAACACCTGACCATCGAACATCCTCGATGCAGGTGATGACAGGCTCATGGCATTCATCAGCGACTTGTCGTCAAACTTCTTGCCCTGCACATCGACGGTGTCGAAGGCGACGGGTGTCGCCACGGCGTATGGGCCGGAGAGGTTAAACTGCGTGATGTCCGTCTTCACTTGCGATGATACAGTCATTGCCGTCATCAACATTCCAAAAATAAATATCCTTTTCATATATCATATAATATGTACTTGCTAAAGCACAAAATTACATAATTATTCCGAACTACCCATTAAGATATCACGATTTATTCTTCCCCTTTAATTTATTTAACATATAACAAATCGTACATTGTATGTATTTTTGTTGCAATGAACGATTTTTGTTATCAAATGAAACATTATTTATTGTTTGTATCAGGTTTTTACTATACTTTTGCAGCAGAAAGTTCAAACAATAAATGAGTAACAATATGAAAAAGTTAATGACAACAATCGCGGCTGCGGTGCTGATGGCGACATCAGTACAGGCTCAGGTGCAGCCGAATGTGCTGGGAGAGAACCATGCAATGGTACGAGTAGAGCAAGGAAAGAAATACCTGTTGCTACCCGTGCAGGAGAAAGAAGAGAACGCACACATTGCCGTGCTCAATGGAAAGAACGAAATGGTGAAGCGGCTGAACGTAAGACTGGCCGTAGATAAAGTTGATTATTATGTCCCCCTGGAACTTAATCAGGCCATGTTACTCGACATCACTTTTCAGGGTGATCGTCGTACAACAGGTGCCGTGAAAGACTTTGTATGCTGGAAGGAGATAAAACACAGTGACACGTTCGACACGACAAACCGTGAGAAATTCCGTCCGGCTTATCATCATACACCAGTGTACGGCTGGATGAACGATCCTAATGGTATGTTCTACAAGGATGGCGTGTGGCATCTTTATTATCAGTTTAATCCCTATGGCTCACAATGGGAGAATATGACCTGGGGACACTCCACGTCAAAAGACCTTATTCACTGGGAGGCCCAGCCCTTGGCAATCGAGTCCGACTGGTTAGGCACTATTTTCTCAGGGTCATGTGTGACTAATGGCAATGATGTTGTGGCTTTCTATACCTCAGCCGGACACCATCAGACACAGTCGATGGCAGTATCCAAGGATGGCGGACTGACATTTGAAAAGTTCAGTGGCAATCCAATCCTGACGAGCGACGCACCGGATTTCCGTGATCCGAAGGCATTCTGGAATGAGGAAGCAAAGGTATGGAACCTCATTCTGGCCGCTGGTCAAGAAATGCGTATCTATTCATCGAAGGACTTGAAAGCATGGAAATACGAATCATCATTTGGTAAGGAATATGGCAATCATGGCGGCGTATGGGAGTGCCCTGATCTGTTCAAGATTGACAATAAGTGGGTGCTGTTATGCAACATCAACCCTGGTGGACCATTTGGGGGCTCGGCCACACAGTATTTTGTGGGCGACTTCGACGGCAAGAAATTCACCTGCGAGTCGATGCCAAAGGTGACGAAGTGGATGGACTATGGTAAAGATCATTATGCGACAGTGTCGTTCTATAACGCTCCAGCCAACCGTCGTGTGGTGCTGGCCTGGATGTCAAACTGGCAGTATGCCAACCAAGTGCCAACCAAACAGTTCCGTAGTGCCAACTCCATCCCTCGTGATCTCGGCATTTTCAAGTATAATGAGGAGACTTATGTGAGCGTGAAACCCTCTGAAGAAATGCTAGCCGTGCGTGGTCAAAAAATAAAGAGGCCAACAGAGACCTGCGAGATTATAATAGATGTAAAAGGGTCAGCCACCATTGAGTTGTCGAATGCAAAGGGTGAGCAAGTCATGATGAACTATGATGCCCAGAAGCTGACCTTCTCTATGGATCGCACGAAGAGCGGCGATGTGAGTTTCAGCGAAGCCTTCCCCTGCGTAACGACGGCTCCCACCTACGGCAGTATCCGCCAATTGCGTCTTTTCATCGACCGTTGTAGTATCGAGGCTTTTGACAGCGACGGTAAGATGGTCATGACCAACCTCATGTTCCCCAATGAGCCTTATAATATTATTAAGGTAAAGGGAGGCAAAGCAACCATATTCGAAATCAACAAATAAAAATATCATCATGAGTAAAGTCAACAAACTCGCCCTCATCCCTGTAATGCTCTGCTTCTTCTGCATGGGTTTCGTGGATTTGGTGGGCATCGCTTCCAACTACGTGAAAGAAGACCTGGCACTGAACGACTCGACAGCCAACATCTTCCCTTCACTCGTGTTCTTCTGGTTCCTCATTTTCAGTGTCCCTACTGGAATGTTGATGAACAAAATCGGACGCAAGAAGACTGTACTGCTCTCACTCGGCGTGACGGTACTGTCGCTGCTGATTCCTCTTTTTGGCAATAACTTCGCCATCATGCTGATTTCATTCTCATTGCTGGGTATTGGTAATGCACTGATGCAGACCTCACTGAATCCATTGGTATCGACAGTGATGGGTGGGGGCAATCTGGCATCGACACTCACCTTCGGACAGTTTATCAAGGCAATTGCCTCATTCCTGGCGCCTTATCTGGCGATGTGGGGTGCTACACAGATGATACCTTCGTTCGGTTACGACTGGCGTATCCTCTTTGGCATCTACTTCGTCATCGGCATCCTGGCTACTGCTTTGTTAGGCGTAACACCTATTGATGAGCCAAAGATAGAAGGCAAGGTATCGACCTTCGCAGAGTGCTTTAAGTTATTGGGTACACCTATTGTCCTACTGTCATTCTTCGGTATCATGTGTCACGTAGGTATTGACGTAGGTACCAATACCACCGCTCCGAAGATTCTGATGGAGCGTTTAGGTATGACATTGAATGATGCCGCCTTCGCCACAAGCCTCTATTTTATCTTCCGTACCATCGGTTGTCTGACGGGTTCGTTCTTCCTTCGGTTACTGCCTACCCGTACCTTCTTTATCATCAGCGTTGTCATGATGGCCTTATCCATGTGTGGACTCTTCATCGGAACGGAGAAATGGATACTCTATACAGCCATCGCATTGGTAGGTTATGGCAATTCGAACATCTTCTCCATTTGCTTTGCACAAGCACTAACCTCAATGCCCGAGAAACAGAACGAAGTCAGCGGTCTGATGATTATGGGACTTTTCGGTGGAACGGTATTCCCATTGTTGATGGGCTTTGCCAGTGATGCCATGGGGCAGGCTGGTGCCGTACTGATCATGGCCCTCGGCGTTATTTACTTATTCACTTATATCAAACAACTTAAAACCGTAAAAGCATGAAACGTTATATCGTAGGCCTCGGAGAGGCATTATGGGATGTACTTCCCGAAGGAAAGAAACTGGGTGGCGCACCTGCCAACTTCGCTTATCACGCAGGTCAATTCGGCCTTGATACCATCGCCATCAGTGCATTAGGTGAGGATGCCCTCGCAGAAGAGACAATTGAGGCTCTAAAGGAGCATGGATTGAACTACCTGATGCCACGCGTTCCTTATCCCACCGGCACCGTACAAGTAACACTCGCTGAAGGCGGTATCCCAACGTATGAGATCAAGGAAGGTGTGGCATGGGATAACATCCCCTATACTGATGAAATGGCAGAAATCGCCAAGAACGCCCGTGCCGTCTGTTTCGGGTCATTGGCTCAGCGAAACAAGGTCTCACGTGAGAATATCCGTAAGTTCCTGGCTGACACCCCTGCCGACTGCCTGAAGATCTGCGACATCAACCTGCGTCAGCAATTCTATTCAAAAGAGGTGCTCGAAGACTCATTCCAACTATGCAATATCCTGAAAATCAACGATGAGGAACTGGTAGTTGTGAATCGGATGTTTGGCTATGATGGGTTGGACATGCGCCAGACCTGTGAGAAGATGGTACAGGACTATGGGCTAAAGATGCTTGTGCTGACCTGTGGTACTAATGGATCTTATGTGTTTACCGATGATGGCTTGACCTCATTCCAAGACACGCCAAAGGTTGAAGTAGCCGATACCGTTGGCGCCGGCGACTCATTCACGGGTTCCTTCTGTGCTTGCATCCTCAATGGCAAACCCGTTCAGGAGGCTCACAAGACCGCCGTCCAGATAAGTGCCTTCGTCTGTACCCAGAATGGTGCAATGCCTACCATTCCAAAAGAATTCATCTGATACGACGTCATTCAGTCATAAAAAAAGGCGCGACTCATCACGAGCCGCGCTTAAACGCATTCATTCGTCTATATGTCATCCCCCACCGGGGTAAAATCAGCCCCAAATCTGGGGCACGTCTATGCACCCTGTGCAAAAGTCTGCCCTGAATCTGAGGCACGTTTCTACCCCCCGTGCATAAGTATGAACCGGATTTTGGGCAAGGTTTCACCCCCCTGGGGATGGCTCTATCTGCTTCTTGGTTGATGATTCCTGGTTAGGAATAATGATAACCTGGTACCTACCATACCAAAAGAATTCATCTGATACGACGTCATTCAATCATAACAAAAAAGGCGCGACTCATTACGAGCCGCGCCTTTTTTTTTACCAAACTAACAATTAACTTAACCAATTACACATGTATGAAACTAAATCTGGTGCAAAGATACAACAAATCACTATTGACAGCGATAAGATATGTTTCAAAGACAAACAAAAATCGTTCATCGCAACAATAATGTAAGCAATGAACGATTTTTATTACCAAATACGATTAAGAGTTCGTATCTGCGCCTCATAGGTGGCTCCAATGATCGTCAGGCTATTATATAGAGACTGCGGGAATACAAGGTTGGTCATTGACATTGTTCCATCCTTTGTGAGTATCTCAACAGACGACTGATCCACAAACATATCTATCGTAACCGTTTCGCCCTCTATATTCAGAGGTGCTTGCATCGAAGGAATGGAGAAACTGCCGTTAAAACTGGTCTTGCCAGTAGCAGCAGTACGATGAGCAGTCAGTGTACGGGCATTGGCATTGATGTCAATCACGTATTTCTCATCCTGGCTGTTGCTGAGCGTGATGGTCGAGTTCTTGTCTAACTGGAGAGTCAAGCGCAACTGATAGGCATCTTTCGCATCAATCGTTGTGCCTACATTCTGCCATGTTCCAGCAATCTTGTCGATTTCGTTCACCACAGGGCAGCAGAGCAAAGGTTTACCATTAAACGCTGTGAGTTTCAGTTCACGGGGCAGCGTCATGGCAGAACGCCAGGGTGAACAGGGAACATCGCCGGCATAACTCCAGTTGTTCATCCAACCAATCATGATTTTACGGTCAGCAGTATTTGACCACGTGACACCTGCATAGTTGTCCATACCATAGTCGAGCCAAAGGGGATAGTCGAGGGCATCGGCTTTGAACTCCTTACCGTCAAAGTCACCGACGAAGTACATCATACCAGAGCCAAGGATAGGACCACCGGGATTGACACTGACCAGCAGCACCCATTTGTCGCCGAACTGCAACAGATCAGGACATTCCCATTGTAGATTTGGACGGCCAGGCAGTTCTACGATAAAGGTGCTAAGTTTACTCCATGTCTTCATATCGGTAGAGCCGAAGAATTCAATTCCTTTGCTCCAGCCTTTTGCCAGCGACATAATCCATTGTTTGGAGTCAGCATGCCAGAATACCTTGGGGTCACGCTGCCTATCGTCGTTGTTTTTAATAACGGGATTAGCCACATAGCGTGTAAAGGTCTTACCGCCATCGGTAGAATAAGCCATACTCTGCTGCTGTCCAGCATCACTTGCCGAGGTGTAGAATGCCACCATGGCACCTGCTCCGAATCCTGCAGTGTTGTCCTTATCGATGACGGCAGAACCCGAGAAGATGTCACCAAGTTCATCGCGTGTCAGGGCTACGGTCTGCTCCTTCCAATGGAATAGGTCAGTGGAGGTGGCATGTCCCCACGACATGTTGCCCCAAACGTTACCTTGCGGGTTGTACTGATAGAACAGGTGATACGTTCCATCGACATACACCATCCCATTGGGGTCGTTCATCCAGTTCTTGGCAGGAGTGAAATGAATCTGCGGACGGTACAACTCTTTATAACTGTCAGCAGTAGGTGTCGGTGGTGTTTCTGGTTCTTGGGGTGTTGGCGTGGGTGGCGTAGGAGGCGTCGGTGTTTGCTTCGGGTCGTCACCCGAACAACCAATGATGGTAACCGCCATTGCAGCGGTTACCATCATCATGGAAATTCTATTTAACAATCGCATAATCTGTATACTCTAAAACTATTACTTATCTCGTCTTCAGATATTCCAGAGAGTTCTTGGCAAGTGTGAGCACATTATCCTGATAGATGTTGTTCTTCGGGTGCGCGCTCTTGTCAGGGGATCCGTCACGGTTCTTCATCGAGAACTCACAACCGCCATTACCGATACAGAGCAGTGTACCCTGGAACTCGGTGTTACCTTGTTGAGCCTCCCAGACATTCATCTGGCTGACCCACCAAATCTGGCTGTCCCATGTGCCGAGTGGATAGATGCCATAGGTCTGTGTACACTGGGTGTAGCAAGCCTCTTCCTGATTGCCGATACCAGTCCAGAGACTGGGCAGATTGAAGTACAGGCAGTTGTGATCTTCCGTCCAACCCGGGCCCTTGAAAGCAATAAGTTTCGTGTCGGGAGTGGTCTCCACCTCCAGTCCTTTGTAAATAGGATGTGTCGAGTGATCCTTCTTGAACTTGTGGTCGGGGTTCAACTCTACGGCCATCCTCCATACATCGTCATTGATACCACCTTCACCGAAGCCGAAGGCGTGGTCATTGTTCTTCATATCATCGAGGTTGATACGACCCAGATGACCGGCATAGACTGTAGCATGGCTCCAGAGCAGCATGCTTCCGCCCTCCTTATACCACTCTTTAATGAATGGTGTGGCAGCCTCCACGTCGGCAGGGATGTTCCATACATCGCTCTCACCTACGCCCTCAAGGTCGCGGAGCCAGAACAATACACGGAATGACTCGATGACATCGACAGATACAATATCTGTAAAGGGGACGAACTGCGCTGTAGGATAAGTCTCGTGGAGCCAGAGCCATGCAGAGGCCTCATCATCGTCGCCCTTCTCAACCAGTTCCTCAGGTGTTGCATATACACTCAGGAAGCCAATGGCTGTCTTACCGATACGGAGTGACGAGGTGGTAGAAAGAGAGGTTCCCTTTTCGTTCTGGGCAACCAACTTTACTTCCCAGGTGTCGCCAGTCTTGACATCACTGATGGTATAACTTGTCTGAGAACCTGGGAGTGTCTCATTGATGGTCCTCACACCGTTGGTGGCAGTGAAGAGAATGCTTGAAGCATCGGCAGCCTTGTTCCATACTACCAGTGCATCGTAGCCGCCATCCTTGTCAACCTGACTCATCTGTACGCCACTAATAGTGGTGGCACCTTCACGGATATAAGACTTGATGACACCTGTAGAGACATTCGTACCATCGGTGAGTTTGAACACATACTCAAACGGCACGTTAGTAGGCACGTTCTTATGGGTAAAACTATTGCCGCTGACAGTCTCGCTTGACGAGATCGTTCCGTTGCGATAGATAGTCACTCGCATCTGAGCAGTCTGAGCCGGCCATGTCCAAATGTAGTCATCGCCAGAGAGTTGACCTGTGATCTGTGCCACATCAGGAGCATTGAGTTTCATTGCCTCGCGGTCGATGTCCTTGTCCTGACAAGCGGTCAGGACTAAGGCAAACATCGCCATTATAATGAATGATATCTTTTTCATAATTCTATTCAATTTTCTTCTTAACTTCTTAACTACTTAACTTCTCAACTACTTAATTGTATCCCTTGTTCTGGGTGTAAAGACCAGGCACATAGTAGAGTTGGATATAAGGCAGAGGGAAGTACTCGTTCTTGCCCGGAGTATAGTGGGCATCCTTGTAGTACTGGGCGTATGTCTGACCTTCGTAAACCACATCTTTCTCTTTCTCAAAGAAAGTATTCAAAGTCTGAGAGGCAATACCCCAACGGCGCAGGTCGAAATAGCGACCACCTTCCATAGCCATTTCCAGACGGCGTTCCCACTGCAGGCACTTACGAGCCGTTTCCTTATCCTGGAAATAATTGGCGGGATAGAGTGCAATCTCGCACTGATCCTTGGCATATCCGATGTGCTTGTCGACAGAGTTCTTGGCACGGTTGCGGATATCGTTGATAATGGTGCGGGCACCTTCCAAGTCGCCAGTCTCAATCATAGCCTCAGCACGCATCAGCATCACATCGGTATAACGGAGCACATAGTCGTACATAGCGAATGCCTGCCAAGGATTGTCGAATGTCTCACCCTTGGAACGCTGTGGCACTT
>JAGCPK010000127.1 GCA_017965725.1 Prevotella sp. | reverse complement strand
GGCAGGATTCGAACGTGCGACCTCCAGGTTATGAGCCTGGCGAGCTACCAACTGCTCCACTCCGCGATGTGATTTTTTCTAAGCGGGTGCAAAATTACAATTATTTTTTGAAATACGCAAATAATTATGCCATTTTTTTGAAAAATGTATGTTGTTGCTTTTTTTTTCGATAGAAACCTTGCATATTTCAAAGAAATAGTGTAATTTTGCACACAACATTGTCTATGTGCAATAATATAAAACAAAAGGAGGACTTAAATATGTCAATATCCAAGACCAGACAAAAACTCGTTGACGTGGCCCGCCAGTTGTTTGCCAAAAACGGCTTGGAAAACACCACGATGAACGATATTGCCACCCAATCGGGTAAGGGTCGAAGAACGCTTTATACCTATTTTAAATCAAAAGAAGAAATCTATTATGCCGTTATTGAAGGCGAGTTGGAACGACTTAGCGACAAACTCGATGAGGTTGCTGCCAGAAAGATTCGTCCTCAGGATAAAATCATTGAACTGATTTACACCCACCTGAGTATGATCCGTGAGACAGTCGTGCGTAACGGAAACCTCCGTGCAGAATTCTTCCGAAACATTTGGATGGTGGAGAAGGTGCGCAAACACTTTGACGATGCAGAAATAGAACTGTTCTGTAAGGTGTTCCGTGATGGTAAGGAGGACGGTGAGTTTGACATTGAGAATGTAGAATTGGTGGCTCATATCACCCATTATTGTATCAAGGGACTGGAAGTGCCATATATCTATGGCCGTATAGCCCGCGGTCTTTCTGAGGAGGCCACGAAGCCACAGGTTGCCAAGTTTATCTATGGTGCCTTAGGTCATATTTCATCAAAAGGTTAAACATTATATAATTTGAAATAGATTATGGGATTATTAGAAGGTAAGACAGCACTGATTACAGGTGCTGCACGCGGTATCGGAAAAGCTATCGCACTGAAGTACGCCTCAGAAGGCGCAAACATCGCATTCACAGACCTTGAGGTGAACCTTGAGACCGAGCAGGAAATCGCTGCTCTGGGTGTAAAGGCAAAGAGTTACGCCTCGAATGCTGCCGACTTCGCTCAGACAGAGGAAGTGGTAAAGGCTGTAAAGGAAGAGTTTGGATCAATCGATATTCTGGTGAACAATGCTGGTATCACCAAGGACGGACTGATGCTGCGTATGACCGAACAGCAATGGGACGCTGTGATCGCTGTCAACCTGAAGTCGGCCTTCAACTTCATCCATGCCTGTGTGCCTGTGATGATGCGTCAGCGTGGTGGTAGTATTATTAACATGGCTTCCGTTGTAGGCGTTCACGGTAATGCCGGTCAGGCTAACTATGCTGCTTCAAAGGCTGGTTTGATTGCACTCGCCAAAAGCATCGCCCAAGAGATGGGCCCCAAGGGTATCCGTGCCAATGCTATTGCCCCAGGATTCATTGAGACTGCTATGACAGCAGCACTGCCTGAGGACATCCGCAAGGAGTGGTGCAACAAGATTCCTCTGCGTCGCGGTGGTCAGGTCGAGGACATTGCCAACGTTGCAACCTTCCTGGCATCAGACATGTCGAACTATGTCAGTGGTCAGGTGATTCAGGTCGATGGTGGCATGAACATGTAATCAATAGATAATTATGGAGGTCATCTACGAGGACAACCATATTATTATCGTCAATAAACAGAGTGGGGAAATCGTTCAGGGGGATAAGACTGGCGATTGTCCCCTCTCTGATATTGTAAAAGACTACATAAAAGAAAAATACGCAAAACCTGGGGCTGTGTTCCTGGGGGTGGTACACCGTCTGGATCGTCCCGTATCAGGTCTTGTCGTCTTTGCCCGCACCTCAAAAGCCCTCACCCGACTCAACAAGATGTTTGCTGAGGGCGAGGTACATAAGACATATTGGGCGATTGTCAGAAACGCTCCTCGCACCTGTGAAGGAACATTAGAGCATTGGCTCGTACGCAACGAGAAACAAAATAAGTCGTATGCCTACGACAAAGAAAAGCCAAATGCAAAAAAAGCCGTCTTGAAATACCGTACCATCAGCAACTCAGACAATTACACCTTATTAGAGATAAACCTCATGACTGGACGCCACCATCAGATACGCTGTCAATTGGCAGCAATGGGTTGTCCGATCAAAGGCGACTTGAAATACGGAGCACCCCGGTCGAACCCCGACGGCAGCATCTCGCTGCTAGCCCGTCGTATTGAGTTCGTCCATCCCGTCTCGAAAGAACAAATCATTGTAGAGGCTCCCCTACCCGATGACTCTCTCTGGCAAGCCCTCGCCAGTTCACTTTAGTCTTCTATGATACGAATACGTCCTTGGGGCTTCGCATAGGTCGTACCAGTGTTACCGCCAAGAACTTTTCGCAAGTAGTCCGACAAAGCCTCGTAATAGCGAAGCGAACTCTCTTGAAGCACAGGACATTTCTTGAAACAATCAAAGAAACCGCCTCCCTCATGATTATAGTCCGTGACAGCAACACTATAGGTGCGTGTCATGTCAATGGGCGCATAGGAGCCGTCTTCCTGCAATATCTCAATGTCGCTGACGGTATGGCTCTTACTGTGAATGGTAAAGCGCAGACCTGAGCACTGTGGAAAGTTACCGTCAAGTACAGGCACAAGGGCTGTACAACGGGTGAGCATCGTCTTTAGCTGCGGCCCCGTTACAGCAATACGACGCAATGTATTGTCATAAGGTAGCATACCAATGATATCACCATAGGTGATGTCGCCCGCAACAATATCGTTACGTATGCCACCGCCATTCTCGAAACCGATGTCGGCCTTCATGGCGTGACGATAGGCATCAGCCACTAAGTCGCCCGCATTCGTCTCCTCGCCACGTACTATCCACTGATCGTTTTCGTCACTCACCACAAGGGTATAGTTGCTATGGGCTACCACTTCAGAGGTAACGGCCTTCACCATCTGGTGAATACTATCAGTAACAGCAGTAATCCTCGCGTTCTCATAGGGGATATCCTTCGTCTTTATCAATTGGGTGATAAAACGTCCATCGGGGGTAATCAGTAGTTTACCAACGTTTGCTAACTGCGTACCTGTCTGTGTGACGGTAATCTCCTTGCCATCAAGGTTCGTAGCCTTGGCATTCTCGAATATTTCGTGCGAATGACCATCGAGGACAACATCGATGCCTCTTGTGTTATTGACAAGGAGATGCGAATTGAATCCCATCGACTGAGTGGTCTCACCAACATGTGAGAGCAATACTACATAGTCGGCTCCCTTAGCCCGTGCATCATCCACAGCCTGCTGTATCAACTGATAGAAAGTTTTCGGTTTTAAATCGTAGAGCAAGATGCCGTTAGTATCGTAGAACGAATAACCTTCCAGTATCATCGTTTCAGGAGTGCAGGCACCAATATAGGCAACTCGTTTGTTTCCATATTGGTGAATAACATAGGGAGAAAAGATAGGATATGGTTCTCCTGCCTCATAGAGATTGGCACAAACCACAGGTGCTCCCACCTGCTCCAACAATTGCCTCATACGAGGCACACCATAGTCAAACTCATGGTTACCCAGAGTAATGGCATGATAGTCCATGAGGCGCATGATATCTGCAATGTATTGTCCTTTCGAAATGGCTCCCGTAGTATTGCCCTGCAAGAAATCGCCCGCACAGACTACAGCGACATAGGCCGTGTCCGTACTGTTAATAGCATCACGCAATCCTGCCATTTTCGTATAGCCATCGACACCACAATGCACGTCGTTCTCATAGAGAATCACAATACTCTTCTGAGCCATAGTTGTATGATAGCCCATTACTAGGGTCATCATAGAAATAACCATTTTCTTTTTCATCATCATCTATTTATTTGCGATTGCAAAGATAGATAAAAAAGTCGAAAAGACAAAACATTCAGTCTATTTTATTCATGAATACTTTGCCTGAAATGAAAAAGCCCTGAAGATTTCTCTCCAGGGCTTCACTTCCACCTTACGGCTTCAGTTGAAAGGGGGCGGCCTCCTACTCTCCCGCATTGCATTGCAGTACCATCGGCGCAGGCGGGCTTAACTTCTCTGTTCGGAATGG
>JAGCPK010000126.1 GCA_017965725.1 Prevotella sp. | reverse complement strand
TCCTCTTCGCCTATCATCTCGAGAATACGGGCATCAAAGTCATCACCCAGAGGTTCTTCCTGCTCAACCGTGAAGAGAGCCTGGAATTTCCGAAGTGACTCCGGAATATCCTTGGCTTCTGGCTGGCTGAAGAAATTGCGGAGGATGGCTTCCTCTTGCAAGGTTGTCTCTCCCTGCCAAAAGCGCTCTAAGAGTTGTTCAATGTACTTATAGTCCATATTTCTCTGTTTCAATGAATTTCTGTTTAATCGTCTGACGGGCTCGGAAGATGTTTACTTTCACCTGTTCCTCGCTAATGCCCAGTATTTGTGCTATCTCCTTGTAACTCTTTCCTTCAAAATCTCGCAGTTGCATGACGCTCCGCTGTTTCTCCGGTAAATTGTCTATGAGGCGGCGCACAAGCTGAACCCTGTCCTGTTGCATGACCTGTTCCTCAGGATTGGATGTGTAACTTCTGTCGGGAGCATCGTGCTCATCCTCCAAACTTTGGTTCTGGTTTCCCGCCTTTTTCATCTTGTCGAGCGAGATGTTCCGACAGATGGTGAGGCAGAAGGCTTCAATGGATTCTAATTCTTCCCATCGATCACGCCTGTTCCAGACCTTGATCAGTGTCTCCTGCACAACATCCTCCGCCTCCTCGCGATTGAGAGTGATACGGAGAGCGAGCCGGAAGAGTTCATTCTTCAGCGGTAAAACATCGTTCCGGAAACTGATCTTTTTCATCCTCTCTGTATATTATGACGATTGAGAAACGGGAAAGTTACAATAAAAGGCGAAAAAATCGCCTTTTATTGAATAATTGTGCCATGATGACCATCGATGGCTGTGGCAAGGGTGATAATGACCCGACATACTCCGGCTTCGATAGCCGCGAGAGCATTCTCTATTTTAGGAAGCATACCACCGCTTATGATGCCATCTTCTTTATATTTAATAAAGTCCATGCGCGTAATGGTGGGAATCACAGAGTCATCATCGTCGGGATTAAGAAGCACACCTTTCTTTTCAAAGGAAAAGATGAGTGTCACATCATAGAATGGAGCCAGAGCCTTGGCGGTCTCTGAGGCGATAGTATCAGCATTGGTGTTGAGAATATTACCCTGACCATCATGGGTCAGTGGGGCCATCACAGGGGTGATGCCTTCCTCGATAAGTTTACTGAGCATCTGGCCATTGGCAGTATCAACATCACCGACAAAACCAAAATCGACACCATCCTTGACAGGACGCTTGTGACTGCGGATGACATCTATGTCGGCTCCTGTGAGTCCAAGGGCATTGATACCGTCTGCCTGCAGACGGGCAACAAGGTTCTTGTTGACAAGTCCTCCATACACCATCGTCACCACACTAAGCATATCGGCATCCGTGATACGTCGGCCATTAACCATCTTTGACTCAATGCCAAGAGATTCTGCAACTTTAGTTGCCTTACGTCCTCCACCATGTACAAGCACCTTCCTGCCTTCAATAGCAGAGAAGTCCTTGAGGAGTTGTGAAAGTTGAGCCTCGTCTTCGACGACGGCTCCACCCACCTTTACTATCGTCAGTTTCTCTTTCATTATTCTAGATAAGTATAACCATAAAGGCCCGAGCGATAATTCGACAAGAATTCCTTACCCTCTTCGAGAGATATTCTACCCTGCTTCACACTCTTAGCCACCCACACCTCCAATTGGCGAACGAGTTTCTTTGGATTATACTGCACGTATTCGAGCACTTCTTCCACAGTCTCACCGTCAATGATCTGATCGATATGATAAGTACCGTCCTTTTCTGAAATGTGGACGGCATTGGTATCACCGAAGAGGTTATGCATGTCGCCAAGAATCTCCTGATAGGCTCCCACGAGGAACACACCGAGATAGTAGGGCTCGTTCTTCTTTAGGGCATGAACAGGTAGCGAGTGAGTGTTATGGCGGTTAGTGGTGAAGTTCGCTATCTTACCGTCGCTGTCACAAGTAATATCCTGAATGGTTGCATTACGGGTAGGCCGTTCATCAAGCCGCTGAAGAGGCATAATGGGAAAGACCTGATCGATGGCCCATGAGTCGCTGAGACTCTGGAAAAGTGAGAAGTTACAGAAATATTTATCTGCAAGCAACTTATCAATCTTCATGAGTTCCTCGGGAATATGCTTCAGGCTCTTGGCGAGTGCATGAATCTCATGGCAGACACTCCAGTACATCGCCTCTACCTCGGCACGAGTCTTCAGATCAACAATACCATGTGAGAACAAGTCAAGCACTTCCTCGCGAATCTGCTCGGCATCGTGCCAGTCCTCGAGGACATTACGAGGAGAGAGGTTATCCCATATCTCATAGAGATCCTTCACCAATTGATGACTGGTCTCATCAGGCTCGAACTCCTCTGGCATCTCAGGCAACGAAGCCGTTTCCAACACATCAATAACCAACACAGAATGATGGGCTGCCAGAGAGCGTCCACTCTCGGTGATGATATTGGGATGGGGAAGGTTGTTCTTATTGGCGGCATCTACAAAAGTGTAGATACAGTCGTTGACATACTCCTGAATGGAGTAGTTGACAGATGACTCACTGGATGGAGAACGGGTTCCGTCGTAATCGACACCCAGACCACCGCCGCAGTCCACAAAATCAACATTATAGCCCATCTTATGCAGTTGGATATAGAACTGCGAGGCTTCGCGAAGGGCAGTCTGGATGCGACGGATCTTCGTAATCTGTGAACCTATATGGAAATGAATCAGTCGCAGACAGTCGCGCATATCCTTTTTATCCAGAAGTTCCAAGGCTTCCAAGAGTTCCGCACTGGTCAGACCGAACTTCGAAGCATCGCCACCGCTCTCCTCCCATTTGCCTGAACCACTGGAAGCCAATTTGATACGGATACCGATATTGGGGCGGATATTCATCTTCTTCGCTTCCTTGGCAATGATCTCGAGTTCGTTCATCTTCTCTACAACAATGAATATCTGCTTACCCATCTTTTGGGCCAACAAAGCCAATTCGATATAACTCTGATCCTTGTAGCCGTTGCAGACAATAATCGAATCGCTTTGGCATTGCATGGCAATGACGGCATGAAGTTCAGGTTTTGAGCCTGCCTCCAGTCCCAGGTTAAACTTCCTTCCGTGCGAGATGATCTCCTCTACAACAGGCTGCATCTGATTGACTTTAATAGGATAGACTACATAGTTTTCACCTTTATAGTCATATTCCTCAGAGGCTTTTTTGAAACAACTCCAGGTCTTTTCGATACGGTTGTCAAGAATATCCGGGAAACGGAGCAATACGGGAGGAGTAACATCACGCAGAGTCAATTCGTCCATTACTTCACGCAAATCAATCTGCGTATTGTTCTTACAAGGGGTGACATAGACATCACCTTTTTCGTTAATGCCGAAGTAGGAAGTACCCCAACCGTTGATGTTGTAGAGTTCCTTAGAGTCTTCGATAGTCCATTTTTTCATGAGGAGTTGGTTTTTAAGGGAGTTTGGGGTTAGAGGTTGAGGAGAGAGCGAAGCTGGGCAACGCTTTCCTTAATCTTAGTATAGTCATCCATCAAACTGACATCGAGAGTATAACGGGCTTTGGAGTAGAAGGGGTTACGCTTCTCCAACTGTTCGCGAATAAAAGTAATCAGTTCCTCTTGGCTCTTACCACGCAGCAACGGACGATCGTTCTTGCTCATGGCCAGATGCTTGTAGAGCACTTCAGGTTCAGCCTTCAGATAGACGACTGGGGCCTGTTGGTTCATATAATCAATATTATCGAAAAAGCAGGGGGTACCACCTCCGCAACTGATAATGACATCCTCAAACTCAGCCACTTCATGGAGCATGTTACGCTCAATTTGTCGGAATCCGTCTTCGCCACGTTCCTCAAATATCTGGGCAATGGTCTTACGCATCCTACTGGAGATATACCAATCCAAATCGTAGAAGGTAATACCCAGTTCTTGTGCGAGAGCCTTGCCAACAGTGGTTTTCCCGGCACCCATGTAACCTATGAGGATGATTCTTTTCATGCCCTATTAATGATCTTCATGCATTCCTCGTAAGTCAGTTCTGTTGCTTTATCATGCATCGATTTGGGCAGACGATAGTTCTTTCCATCATAGGACAGATATGGGCCATATCTGCCATTTAGGATTTCCAGTTTAATATCCTCTACAAAGGACTTCAGATGTTTTTTCGTTTCCTGCTGACGTTTCTCGTTAATCAGTTCGATAGCCCTGTCAAGGGTGATCGTCATCGGATCTTCACCTTTAGACAGAGAGGTAAACTTCTTATCATGCAGGACATATGGTCCAAAGCGTCCTGTGCCGATGGTGACAGTCAAGCCTTCATACTCGCCAAGAACACGCGGTAACTTGAAGAGTTCAAGTGCCTCGTCGAGGGTGATTGTCTCTAAACTCTGTTCCTTAGGCAACTGAGCAAACTGCGGCTTTTCCTGATCGTCGGCAGTACCCATTTGCACAACAGGACCAAAACGACCAATCTTCACAGAGACTGGGCGACCAGTCTTTGGGTCCACACCCAACAGACGTTCACCAGCCTTACGCTCATCACGACTGTTCAAGGTATCTTCCACAGTAGGTTCAAATTGTTTGTAGAAACTCCTCATCATTGACTGCCACTTCTCACGTCCTTCAGCAATCTTATCGAAGTCCTGTTCTACCTTAGCAGTAAAGTTATAGTCCATAATCTCCTTGAAATGATTCATCAGGAAATCATTTACCACGATACCGATATCTGTCGGCAAAAGTTTACCCTTGTCAGAACCCACCAGTTCCTTACGCTTCTTTTGTGAGATCTGCTTACCTTTCAGAATATCTACTGTATAGAAACGTTCCTCACCTTTCTTATCGCCTTTCTGCACATACTCGCGTTGTTGGATGGTGGAGATGGTCGGTGCATAAGTAGAAGGACGACCGATACCCAATTCCTCCAACTTGTGAACGAGACTGGCCTCCGTATAACGTTGCGGACCTTGTGTAAAACGCTCTGAAGCCTGTATCTCACGACGCGTCAATTCCTGATTCTTCTTGAGTGGAGGCAAAATATGGGCAAACTCGTCCTGTTGCTCCTCATCGTCAACAGACTCACGATAAACCTTGATAAAACCGTCGAACTTCACAACCTCTCCCTGAGCGATAAACTCATCTTGACTTCTGACACCCGTTTCTTGATTGCGAATGCCAATTGTCACTGTTGTCTTCTCAATCTCAGCATCTGCCATCTGACTGGCAATGGTACGTTTCCAGATAAGGTCGTAGAGACGTTTCTCCTGGGCTGTACCCTCAATCTCAGCCTTATCCATATAAGTTGGTCGGATGGCTTCATGAGCCTCTTGGGCTCCCTTTGAACTGGTATGATACTGACGAGTCTTGCTGTACTTCTCACCATAAAGGTTGACGATTTCCTGTTTGCTGGCGCCAAGACAAAGCTTCGAAAGATTGACAGAATCAGTACGCATATAGGTAATACGTCCACTTTCATAGAGGCGCTGTGCTACCATCATGGTCTGACTGACAGTGAATCCGAGTTTACGGGCTGCCTCCTGTTGCAACGTAGAGGTAGTGAATGGAGGAGCCGGTGTACGCTTCATCGGCTTTTTGCTGATATCATCCACTGTAAAAGTCGCATCTTTGCATTTTTCAAGGAAACTGATGACCTCATCATAAGTCTTGAGTTTTCCGTTCAGTTGTGCTTTGACCTCACTGGCAGAACCATCAGGGTTGATAATGGCAAAAGTGCCATATACGTTATAGAAAGCCTCACTCTTAAAATCCTGGATTTCACGTTCACGTTCCACAATAAGACGTACAGCGACGCTCTGCACACGACCAGCTGAGAGGGCGGGCTTCACCTTACGCCACAGTACGGGTGAAAGTTTAAATCCGACAAGACGGTCGAGCACACGACGGGCCTGTTGGGCATTCACCAAGTTCATGTCCAGATGGCGTGGATGCTCAATGGCTTCCAAAATAGCAGGTTTCGTGATTTCGTGGAAAACGATACGATTGGTCTTTTCTTCGTCAAGGCCCAACACTTCACACAAATGCCATGAGATGGCTTCTCCCTCACGGTCTTCATCGGATGCAAGCCAGACCTTCTCTGCTTTCTTCGCGTTGGATTTCAGTTCACTGACAAGTCTTTTCTTGTCATCGGGGATTTCATATTCTGGTTCGAGCGTATCGTCGTCAATGCTCAATTCTTTCTTTTTCAAGTCCCGAATATGGCCATAACTTGACATAACCTTGAAGTCGCTACCCAGGAACTTTTCTATTGTCTTCGCTTTAGCGGGAGACTCAACAATTACAAGATTTTTCTGCATACTTTGTATCGATATATTTTCTTTCGGGCTGCAAAAGTAAGCAAAAAAGTTTCTCCCACCTTATTTATATATAGGATTTTTTGTTTTATTAACGATTCCTCTGTAAAAATGTATGGACAGCCTGACGGATGGAACGTAATCCAAAACGCTCTACATAGACCTCGCGCAAAGGCACCCAAAAACAGGCGGCAGCATCGTCGGCAGCCTTGATGGTGACGTCATCCTCCACATGGCAGACAAAGAACAAATCAAGGGTATGGATATCCATACCTGAATAATGATAAACATTAGGAATGGAGAAGAGATAAGTCACATCTGCACTGTCAATGGTAAGTCCTGTTTCCTCAAGAATCTCCCTCACCATGCCCTGCTCGACATTCTCGTCATTGTCAACGAAACCGCCCGGCAAATCAAGCGTACCCATAGCTGGTTCCTTGCCCCGACGAGCCACGAGCAACTCCCCCTTCTTATTCAAGATGAAGGCAGCCGTAGAGGCTCTGGGGTTCTGGTAGTAGGTAAACCCACATTTTGCACAATGCCTGCTCAGGGCATTATTTATCTCGAAATCGGGACTACCACATTTCGGACAATAATTGAAAACTTCTAATGGATGACTCATAGGCTTACCAGTGATCTGTACGGAAAGGGAATAATGGCAGATTACCGCCGTTGTGGACATTACCTATCTGGAAGTTCTTGAAACAATAACGAACTGCCACAGGCATCTTGACCTCAGGTGAAGTGACGATAATGGCCTCGTCCCAATAACCGCCACCTGGCTGCCAGAAATGGGATGCTTTGGCAGGATAGAACACTCTGTCCTCGCCAGCCACCTCGAAGCCTTCCATCTGCTCAAAAGGCGCATCGCACCAATAGTTGTCCTGGGTATGGATGAAGACGGTGTCATTCTTGATGGTCATGTCTTTATACGACGAACTCTTGTATTGGATGGTCTCGTAGCCGTAGTCACGATTTAGAGCAGTGAAAGCCAGTCGCTCGCCTACTTGTTGCTTCTGTGTCGGATGAATCTGGGAATACTCGTAAGGATAGACGAGATCGTTGATACATACGAGACTACTATTGGGGATGATCTGTGCAGCCTTCCACTGCTGTTCTCTCAACAGCGCCCCGCTGATGGCATTAACATCGCCATCATCGTAAGCCCAAGGGGCTATCTGCACGAAATAAAAAGGTATCTCTCCTAAAGCAAACTGTGAACGCCATTGGTCAACGAGAATCTTCATGCGTTGCGAATACTGGTCACCTGGGTCTCCCACATTCGAACAACCCTGATAATAAAGGATACCTTTCACCGTATAGTTCAGGATGGGATTAAAGGTGCCGTTACCCCAGAGCAGTGAACGGTAATAATCCAACTCTGCCCATTTCTTACAGATCTCCACGGAGTCCGTCGGATCATTGGTGTATTTCTCCAGATTATCCTTAGTCAGCCAACTCTCAACACGCGTTCCTCCTTTATTGGCTTCTATAATACCTACGGGAATGTCGAGTGTTCGACTTAGCATGCGTGCAAAAAAATAACCTGTGGCAGAAAACTCACCCACGGTCTTAGGTGAACACTGCCGCCACTCGCACTCTGCATCGTCTTGGGGTGTGGCACTCATCACACTGGGAATCTTCACGCTACGCACACCTTTGGAGTTGATGGCATCAACCACATGGTAATTATAGTTCTCCACAGGACACATACCAAAGCCCTTGACTGGCATTTCCATATTTGACTGTCCTGCACACACCCAGACTTCTCCAGCAACTACATTGTTGATCGTCACAGGCTCACCATCGTCGAAAGAAATTGACAAAGACTCATAGGAAGCTTTTGGCGTCTTTACCTTTACAAGCCATTTTCCTTCTTTGTCTGCCTTTGTTGTGACTGTTTCTGTTCCCCATGAAGTGATTACCTTCACAGTCCGTTCCGGCTTAGCCCATCCCCAGAGACGAACATCCGTCTGCTGCTGAAGTACCATATTATCGCCAATGATATGAGGTAACCTGACCTTTGCTTGGATGTTAACGGCTAACGTTACCTGAACAGCCAATATGAGTAATAATCTCTTCATATTTCTTTTACAGAAGTTTCTTGATTTCTGCATCCAAATCCTTCATCTGGGCAGCACGCTTCACGAGATTATTGTCGCGGTCGATGAGGAAGAAGTCGGGGATAGTTTGAATATTATACAACATAAGTTGCTGTGACTGGATACCATCATCATCACGGACACTCACCCAAGGAAGGGCTGCCGTTTGCTGCTTCCAGAAATGTTCGTCAGGATCGAGGCTGACTTGGTAAATCTCAAAGCCCTGAGATTGATATTTATTATACAATTCGCGGAGCGACAGGATACGGGCAGGTGATTCGTCCATTGCAAAGACATGGAAATCAAGAAGCACAACCTTACCTTTCAGGTCTGTCAGATGACGTATTTGACCCTTATTGTCAGTCAGTGCAATATCGAGTACACCAGCTTCTGTCACCTTACTGGCATCGATGGTCTGATTCTGCTCAGCCAAAACACGCTGGTTCTTCATTCCCTCAATGGCAATGTTATGCAAATTCTGTCCGCGTTCGGCATGGGGATAATAAGTATCCCAACTAGTGGCAACGGCGGCAAAGACCTTGATATCATCCTTGTTGCTACGGGGATTGAAGAGCAACCAGTTACCGAGGGTCTGGAACAGAGCGAAATAACTATAGGCCTTCATCGGTTCTTTGAAGATGTAGTTGGTCTTCACGTCGTTCTTATAGTCATCGATGAGTTTCAGGATACTGTCGTTGGCTTCATCTACACCAAGGGAAGTATTCTCTTGGATGGCCATTGCCCGCTTGTGCAGGTCGATTTGCTTCAAAGCAAGTTCCTTGATTTTCAAACAGTTGTCGGAGCCACTAATCTCATACTGTGTTGCCATCTGTGGATACTGTGCCTTAACGCTGACAGTCTCCGTAGAATCAATGCTAACGTTAATAATCTGGTCGGCGATTCTCAAACGGTAGAACTCAGGTGCGATGGTTGCGGCCTCGCTGAACGAGAAACTGCCATTGTCATCTAGTTTGACAGAGTCGAGTACATTGACACCTTCCAGACCGACATTCTCAAAAAAGAGCACAGAGTCTTTCGCATTTTCAATCTGTCCCTCCACTGTGAACTTATTGTTGTCACAAGAGGCGATGGTCATCGCAGCCACAAATACAACGGCTGCCTTCCATATATTTTTCATATTCGTCTTTGTTTTTTCGTTTTGCGCTGCAAAGGTACGAATAAGCGAGCAAAAAACCAAAAAAAACGAAAAATATTCCCTATTTCTTCGTTTAATTATATAATAATGTGTAACTTTGCGCCGTTTTAAGCGACCCTCAGCGTATGGGTTGCGCCGTTTTTTTTATTTTTAGATGTTTTAATCAAGATGAATGTAATTACAAAAACCCTTCAATTGGCTGATGGAAGAACCATCACCATTGAAACCGGGAAAGTGGCAAAACAGACCGATGGTGCCGTCATGCTGACGATGAACAACACCGTACTCCTGGCCACTGTTTGTGCCGCAAAAGATGCAGTTCCCGGAACCGATTTCATGCCACTGCAGGTGGATTATCGCGAACAGTACAGTGCCGCAGGCCGTTTCCCTGGTGGATTCACCAAGCGCGAAGGCAAAGCCTCAGACAATGAAATCCTGACATCACGACTGGTGGACCGCGTGCTTCGTCCCCTGTTCCCAAGTAACTATCACGCAGAAGTATTCGTAAATGTGATGCTGCTCAGTGCCGATGGTGTTGATCAGCCCGATGCATTGGCCGGTTTTGCAGCCTCTGCTGCCCTGGCTTGTTCGGATATACCTTTCGAGTGCCCTATCTCGGAAGTTCGTGTGGCTCGTGTTAATGGTGAGTATGTCATCGATCCTACCTTCGAGCAGATGAAGGAGGCCGACATGGATATCATGGTCGGTGCCTCTGCCGAGAACATTATGATGGTAGAAGGTGAGATGAAGGAGGTCAGCGAGCAGGATCTGCTGGGTGCCCTCAAGGCTGCAATGGATGCCATCAAGCCCATGTGCGAACTCCAGGCTGAACTCTCTAAGGAACTCGGTAAGGATGTGAAGCGCGAGTATAATCATGAGGTCAATGACGAGGCTCTCCGTGAGCAGATGAACAAGGAGTGCTACCAACCCGCCTACGATGTCACCAAGCAGGCTCTTGAGAAGCAGGAGCGTGCCGATGCTTTCGAAAAGATTCTCGAGGACTTCAAGGAGAAGTATTTCGAGGCTCATCCCGAGATCACTGCCGACTCTGAGATCTCCAAGGACGAGTACGAGGCTATGATGGAGCGTTATTACCACGATGTGGAGCGCGACGCCATGCGCCGTTGTATCCTCGATGAGGGTATCCGTCTCGATGGTCGTAAGACCACCGATATCCGTCCTATCTGGTGTGAGGTTTCCCCGCTGCCCATGCCTCATGGAAGTGCTATCTTCACCCGTGGTGAGACACAGTCATTGAGTACCTGTACCCTCGGTACAAAACTCGACGAGAAACTTGTTGACGATGTGCTGGAGCATGGATATATGAAATTCCTGCTGCACTATAACTTCCCCCCGTTCTGTACTGGTGAGGCCAAGGCTCAGCGCGGCGTAGGCCGTCGTGAAATTGGTCACGGTCACCTCGCATGGCGCGGTCTGAAGGGTCAGATTCCTGAGGACTTCCCTTACACTGTTCGTCTGGTGTCTCAGATCCTCGAGTCTAACGGCTCTTCTTCTATGGCTACCGTCTGTGCCGGTACCCTCGCCCTGATGGACGCTGGTGTACCAATGAAGAAGCCCGTCTCAGGTATCGCTATGGGTCTGATCAAGAATCCTGGTGAAGAGAAATATGCCGTGCTCAGTGATATCCTCGGTGATGAGGACCACTTGGGCGACATGGACTTCAAGACCACTGGTACGAAGGACGGCCTGACAGCCACTCAGATGGATATCAAGTGCGACGGTCTGTCGTTCGAAATCCTTGAGAAGGCTCTCATGCAGGCTAAAGCTGGTCGTGAACACATCCTGAAGTGCCTCACCGACACCATCGCCGAGCCACGTGCAGAGATGAAGCCACAGGTACCCCGTATCGAGGCCTTCGATATTCCGAAGGAGTTCATTGGTGCCGTCATTGGCCCTGGTGGCAAGATCATCCAGCAGATGCAGGAGGATACCGGTGCTACCATCACCATCGACGAGGCCGACGGCGTAGGTCATGTGCAGGTCAGTGCGCCTGACAAGGCCAGCATCGACGCTGCCATTGCTAAGATCAAGGCTATCGTGGCTATCCCCGAGGTGGGTGAGGTTTACGATGGTACCGTTCGCAGCATCATGCCTTACGGTTGCTTCGTCGAGATCATGCCTGGCAAGGATGGTCTGCTCCATATTTCCGAAATCGACTGGAAGCGCCTCGAGACTGTCGAGGAGGCTGGCATCAAGGAGGGCGACCATATCCAGGTGAAACTCCTCGAGATCGACCCGAAGACTGGTAAGTACAAACTCAGCCACCGTGTGCTGATTGAGAAGCCTGCCGACTATGTGGAGCCTCAGCAGCGTCGTCGTGAACGCCCTGAGCGTGGTGAGCGCGGAGAGCGTCGTGACCGCCGTCCAGATCGTGGAGAGCGTCGTGAGCGTCATGGTGACCGCGGTGAGCGCCGTCCGCGTCCTGAACAGGAACAGCAGGAGCAACCCAAGGAGGAGAACCAGGAGCCGAAGGACTTCACTGACTCCCTCGACCATATGGACTTCTAAATAAATCGCCCCTCCCCATAGCGGGGAGGGGATATTTTATGGAAAAGATTAATATCGCCATATTCGTATCAGGCAGCGGTAGCAACTGCGAGAACCTCATCCGCTATTTCAAGGGATCTGATCGTATCGCCACACCGTTAGTCATCAGCAACAAGGCCGATGCCTACGCGCTTGTGCGTGCATATGAATTAGGTGTTCCCGCCGCCGTCATCTCCAAGACAGAACTGAACGACCCCGAGGTCATGCTCCCCTTGCTCTACAAGTATGACATTCACTTCATCGTTCTAGCGGGTTTCCTGCCATTGATCCCCGATTTCCTGATTGCGGCCTATCCTCGTAAGATAGTCAACCTCCATCCTGCATTGTTGCCCAAATATGGTGGCAAGGGTATGTGGGGTCATCACGTCCACGAGGCTGTCAAGGCAGCAGGCGAGACAGAGACTGGTATGACGGTGCATTATGTCACACCTGTTTGCGATGCTGGGGAAATCATTGCGCAGTACAGGGTTGCCCTCTCGCCCGAGGACACTGTCGATGATATCGCTGAAAAGGAGCATCAACTAGAGATGGAATATTTCCCGAAGGTAGTGGAGGAAGTGTGCCTGAAATCGTAAAAATCCTGCAAAATAAAACTTTTTTCGAAAAAAGTCCAGAAAAAGTTTGGTGGATTCAAAATTTCACCGTACCTTTGCACCCGCTTAACAGCAAAACCTGCTTCAGTAGCTCAGTTGGTTAGAGCACCTGACTGTTAATCAGGGGGTCGTTGGTTCAAGCCCATCCTGAAGCGCCTAAGAAAGAGTCCTGTAGGTCAATGACTTACGGGACTTTTCTATTTCTCACATTTCAAAATTGCACCCATTTTGCACCCATTTTTGAACGATGCGCCCAACCTGCACCCACTCCTTTGCAGAATTTCCCTCAAAAGATTCTGCAAAGAATAATATTTGCGAACCGTTGTCAAGTTCTAACGTTGACAAGTTGAAAACATCTATGAAGTTTCAACCGTCAACAAACCATCAGTTACCCTATCCGCTTGCCCATTACAGCACAAAATGAAACTTTATCATGAAATATTTGGGGTTTTTCTTTGAATATTCAACTAAAAAGTTTAATTTTGCAGCAGAATAGAATAAACATATCATAATGGCTACAAAAGAAGAAGTACAGCGTTTCCTAAATCAAACGAAGGAAAAGATCAAAGTCTTCGGAATTATATATAGAGATGATAGAGGTAAAAATGCCCAGACCCTGATCGATTTGGAAATTACACCTAAGTATCGGGACTCTGTTATAATCAATATAGAAGTCGAGGACTACTCTGAAGGACCTGTCATTGACACTCTCAACCAATGTGGAGAGATGTGGGTCTTTGGAAAAGACGTTAAAGGG
>JAGCPK010000125.1 GCA_017965725.1 Prevotella sp. | reverse complement strand
GCCGACCATGCTCATCGTGGCCTTCGACAAGAACAACGTGTTTACCTATCCCGGCCAGAAGTACGACTCAGGCATTGAGGACGCCACTATTGTGACCACACACATGATGCTCTGTGCAAAGAGCGTGGGAGTGGATAGCTGTTGGGTGAACTTCTTTGACCCCGACAAGATGGCAGAAACTTTCCAGTTGCCAGAGAACGAAGAGATTCTGACCTGTCTTGCCCTCGGCTATCCAGCAGAAGGCGCAGGACCACTTGCCAACCACAACAGTCGCAAGCCAATTGAGGAAACCGTTACTTACCTATAATACCTATTAAAATTTATCTTATGAGAATAGTAGATTATGAAGAAGATAATAAACCCTTGGCGCAACCATCCTGAGTATAATTGCTTTGGCTGTTGTCCTGACAATCCCATCGGACTTCATTTGGAGTTCTATGAAGATGGCGACTACATAGTGAGCAAGTGGAATCCACAGCGAACTCTGCAACGAGGGCGAGGCCATCTATTATCTGATGAACCAGGAGAAAGCCAAGGAAATGGGGTTCCTGTATTGTGAAGTTGAAGAGTAACATTATGAAGTGGACTGTACTATCTGACAACCGCACAAATGACAACCAATTCCAAACAGAACATGGCTTGTCTATCCTATTAAAAACGGACAAGCATCGAATCTTACTCGATACAGGAGCAAGTGATGTCTTTATCCGTAATGCTGAGAAGATGAGCATCGACCTCAGTACGGTGGACTATGTGTTTATCTCGCATGGACATAGCGACCATGCAGGAGGCTTGCAGTACATAGTTCAACGTAATCAACAGGCAAAGGTTATCGTCTCGCCAGATGCTATAAGTAATAAGTTCTTTTCCAAGCGAGGGAATCTTCATCGTATAACTACAGAGTGGTCAAAAATAGATGATGACAGACTCGTCTTGATAGACCAGACCTGCGAAATAGCAGAGGGCATCCAAGCAATAGCTCATATTCCTCAGATACATCCAATGCCAAAAGGCAATCAACATCTGTTTGTACAAGATGCAGGAGGTGATTATGTCCCTGACGATTTCCGTCATGAGTTGGCTCTGTATGTCGATGGTCTACTATTTACAGGCTGTGCACATAGCGGTCTGGAGAACATTTTGGCGGCATGCCCCTACCCTGTTAAGATGGTTGTAGGTGGTTTTCATCTGCTAGACGGACAGGAGTCCGAAGAAGAACTGACCGCATTGGCTCAAAGACTAGAAGCCAAATATCCCAATACACAATTCTACACCAGCCATTGTACTGGCGATGAAGTCTTTGCTATTCTAAAGGCAGTGATGGGAAACCAACTTTATGCTTTTAATTGTGGCATGACGATAACAGTATGATTACACCGCTCACAGCGTCCCTAATACCTCAATCACCTTAACCCAATCCGTTTCAGGCTCGAAGCCGAACTTGTCGTCTATACCCACGTTGAAATAGAGTTTCACCTCGAAGTTCTGAAAACTCGTGTTGCCCACTTCAGGATTCTCGTTGGAATAGTCGAAACGGATACCCTCTTCTGCAAAACGCGCCCTATACTCGTCCATCTTCTCAGCATAGCATCCGCTCCAGAGAATCAGGCAGATATCCTCGCGGGCGGTCATCAACTGCAGGGCCATTTCAGTCACAGATATATAACTTTTTTCCGTAAATTCCCCTTATTCTCGAAAAATATATTTATATTTGCGACATAAACAAACATATTAACTATCATGAAAGAAAAAGATGTAAATAACAAACAGAAGGTTATTGCTACAAATAAGACTAACCCTGTACTGATGAAAATAGCAAGGAGGGAAAGATGGATAAAGCCGTTTGCAAAGAAACTGACGGCTGAGGATGCTAGTCGGGTAACCGAATTAAGGTTTCAGAAACTTTTCGTGGCCTTTATTCCTGCTAATGGTGACGAAGAGATGCTGGTCGATGCTGGCGACGGCAAATACTCAGCATTCTTCACCATCGAATACAATGACATCAATATGTTCGAAGCAGAAGAAATAATAGATGCCTCTGGAAATGCTTTTCGTTTCTCCGACGACCAAGAAATCCATCGGCCTTACACGTTCGGTATCTGGAACACACTACCCGATGCCACTCTTGAGCACTTCGACGAATTCGAGTATTTCACGGGTGTGACGTCCATTCCGCCTTTTGCTTTCTATCGTTTCAAGAAACTGAAAAGTATTGCCTTGCCTCCAACGATCAAGAAGATTGGGCAGCATGCTTTTCTCGGCTGCATTTCGTTAGAAAGCGTTAAGTCGGAGTTACAATTAGAAGATATTGTCAAACTCATTAAACAATAAAGTATGATGAACGAAACAGAAAGAATGCGGGCATTCGAAGAATTTGTTCGTGTCTGCGATAGTATGAAATATGGAGAGAAGCAGATAATTGGACAGGGAAATCCAAAGGCAGACATCCTCATCGTGGGGATGGAACCTGCGATTAATGCGGACGATCCGAATAAAGAAATTCTGGATAATATAAAAAATGTTCAAGAGGGCTTAAAGAACAAAGATGAAGGCCGATACTGTCACATCAATCACCGTAGGGCAGCTTTCAATGGTAATCATACGTGGAAAGTATATCAGAAACTGATAGACTACATTCGATACGGACATCCGAAATACGAGCCAGAGCTCGACTTCGAAAAGGACGTCTTCACAACAGAAATGAATAATTGGGTTAGTAAGCGTAAAGCTATCAAATCCAACAACAGAGACTTATTCGACACAAAATTAGCACAACGACGCAGACTTTTTGAAGAATCTGCTTTCATTCAAGATTTCCCCGTGGTGATTCTTGCTTGTGGTGATTATATTATCAATCATGGCGACAATAGACAGATTGATGACACTTTCCATGTTGAATTCGTAAAGGAGTATGAAACAAAAACCCAAAAAGACAATTCGTTCAAATTTTGGGTACATAGAAACAAGAAGGACAGTAAACGTCTTGTCATTCATACACGCCAACTAAGTGGAGCCATTCCTAACGAAATGCTCAAATCAATGGCAGATATCATAAAGGAACATTTGTAGGAAGTAAAGAATATGTAGATGTAATTTATGCTATAATAAACATGTAATCGCATACTGAAGTGATATCGTATGCGATTACTGTTTTTATATACGGATTAATCTTCAATCGCAGCTAGAGAGATTACGTTATGCGATTATAGTACGTACTGGACGTACTGCCAGTACGTTCGTTACGTACTGCGAGTGCGCAAACGTCGTACCAAAACTTTCCTCGTATTCCTTTGGTGGTTTGCTCGTTTATTTGTAATTTTGCGGTCAGATATTAAAACGATTATGACAGAACAAGAGATATTCAGAGCAAAAGCCAAGGACGGTTATACCGTTTGCTTTGCAGAGCAATGTCCTATGAAAGAACGATGTCTGCGCTTTTTGGTGGGGCAATATATACCTGATACCAAAAGTACCTATCATTGTGTGAATCCACGCTATCAGGACGTGGCTACGGAGCAATGTACACTGTTCCGCAATTCAGAGAAGGTGAAGTTTGCGAAGGGCATGAAGAACATCTTCAATGCCGAGATGCCTCGCAAGGTGGAGCCATTCGTGCGTCAAAGGCTCATCGGCAAACATTGTCGCACCTATTATTTCGAGTATCGCAGGGGAGCGCGTCTTATGTCTCCTGCCGTTCAGGAGGAAGTGCGCAGCCTTTTCCGTGAGGCTGGCTGGAACGAAGAGGTACACTTTGACAGTTATGTGGAGGATTATGATTGGTAATAATAATTAGGATATGAAAGAGATAAACTACAAGGACATGAAATTCAATCCATTCAACCTGATTGGTGGTGAATGGATGCTGGTGACTGCGGGTAATGAGCAGTCGGGATGTAACACGATGACAGCCTCCTGGGGACACCTCGGATGCCTTTGGGGGAATAATGATCCAACAGCGGTGATTTATCTGCGCCCATCACGCTATACCAAGAAATTCGTTGACGAAGAGCCTTACTTCACGCTCTGTGTCATGGATAAGTCGTTCAAAAAGCAGATGGCCTATCTCGGCAGTGTCTCTGGACGTGACGAGGACAAGATAGCCAAGACTGGCCTCACACCTGTCTATGCGGACAACGCCGTCTATTTCCAGGAGGCCAAACTGGTGTTGGTCTGCAAGAAGATGTATGCTTCGGAACTACAGGAAAGCGGTTTCTTCTACAAGGACACTATCGACGAGAACTATCCCCAGCGTGACTTCCATACCATGTACGTGGGCAAGATCGAGAAAGTACTGGTGAGGGATGATGAATATCTGAATCGTATTGCCTGACATGAACGAAGAGAAAAGACTGCAACGACGCAAGCGTCTGATGGACAACAAAGCCTATCAGACGATGGATGGGCTGACGCGCTATATGGATCGTTACTATCTGGATGCGCTCATCGGCGTCATTCCCGGATGGGGCGATGCCATAGCCTTGCTCAGCGTTGTGCCGTTCGTCTATTTCTCCTCTCGTGTCATCAAGAGTGTCCCTCTGACATTGGCTGTATTGAATAATGCCCTTCGCGATGTGCTGATGGGTATGATACCGTTCTTCGTTGGCGACATCATCGACTTTTTCCACCGTGCCAATATTCAGAACATGAAAATGATACAGGGGTTCGTGGATGGTGACGAGACAGTCATCAAGCAGGTGAACCAGCGGGCCTGGCAATCTGCCATCGTACTCATCGTCCTACTGTTACTCATCACACTGATGATTTGGTTGCTCATTTCCTTTGGGAGATACTTATATTCGCTTGTAGCAATTTGAATTCCTCCGACTGACTGAAATGGAATAACTTCACACCTCTACCAGAGCATATTTTATTAATGAAACGCTGCCAATGAGTCATACCGATTCAACTTTTGTTAAATATTAGTGTGAATTTGGTGATTTTACAGCATTATTTTCTATATTTGCATGCATAATTAAATGTATTTAGGTATTACACCTATCATTAGGCACAAAAACATAGTTACTATGGACAGAAATGATTTCATCAGGAAAGCCACGATGGCAACCGTAGGAGTGCTTTTAGCAGTTTCATCCGTCACCGCACAGGCACAGACGTATCCGAGTAAATTGCTCGGACATGAGACAAAGATTGACAACATCATCAAGCAGTTGACACTCGAGGAGAAGATCAACATGCTGCATGGTAAGAACATGTTCTCATCTGCTGGTATCGCACGACTCGGCATTGCCGATGTGGAATATGCCGACGGGCCCTTTGGTATCCGTGAGGAGATGGAACCTCACTCGTGGAACTCCGCCCATCTGACAACTGACTCGGCAACGTTCTTTCCCACAGGTTCGGCACTGGCTGCTACATGGAGTACAGACTGGGGCTATGCCTACGGAAGAAGCATGAGTCGTGAGGCTCGTCTGCGTGGCAAGGACATGATACTAGGCCCTGCCATCAACATCCAACGCATCCCCACTGGTGGACGAACCTACGAATATCTGAGTGAAGATCCGCTACTCAGTGGTATGTTGGCTGTGGCCTACACTCGAGGCTCTCAGGACGATGGTACAGCCGTCTGTCTGAAGCACTATGCCCTGAACAATCAGGAGGACTATCGCGGCTTTGTGGATGTCAGGATCTCAGACCGAGCCATGCATGAGATCTATCTACGACCGTTTGAGATGGCTGTCCGCGAGGCTGATGCCTGGGGTGTGATGGCAGCATATAACAAGGTGAATGGGCGTTGGTGCTCGGAGAATGAACATCTGCTGAACACCGTCCTGCGGCAGCAATGGGGATTCTCTGGCATGGTCATCAGCGACTGGGGTGGTGTGCACTCCACTGTCGATGCCGTCACGGCTGGAATGAATGTAGAGATGCCTGGCAGTCGTTTTATGGGTCAGGCACTGCTCGACTCCGTGAAGGCAGGAAAGGTGAGCGAGGCCGTTATCGACCAGCGAGTACGTGAGATCCTGCGTGTTCGTCTGACGGTTAAACCTGTTGCCAAAGATTTGGCAAATAGTCAGCCCGTAGGTAATCCTGAGGAGATGACAACAGCCTTAGAGGTGGCCCGTCGCTCGATTGTGTTGCTGAAGAATAGTCTGCTACCCATCGACACAAAACGTGTGAAGCATATCGCCGTGATTGGTGAGAATGCCGTCACCAAGATGGCCTTGGGTGGTGTGGGAGCCGGGGTAAAAACCCGTTGCGAAATTACACCTCTTGAAGGATTAAAGGCAGTGCTCGGCAATCATGTGAAGATTACCTACGCACCAGGCTACAAGAGTTTCGACCGCGAGGCTCGCAACAAACGACAGAGTCCTCAACAGTCTGCCGACCGTCAACTCATGGCTCAGGCTGTGAAGGCAGCCAAGGGAGCCGACCTCGTCATATTCTTCGCTGGCGACAACCGTGAGGTGGAGACAGAAGGCTCCGACCGTAAGAGCATCACCCTACCCTCGGGACAGGACGAATTGGCTGTTGCCCTTGCCAAAGCCAACAAACAGTTAGTGACCGTCATCGTATCAGGTGGACCTGTGGATATCAGCACGATCAATGAAGTGTCTGCTACCTTATTAGTATCATGGTTCAACGGCTCTATGGGTGGTCAGGCATTAGCCGAGGTGCTCACAGGTAAGATTTCACCCTCGGGTAAGTTACCAATGACATGGCCAAAGAAATTGGACGACGTACCAGCCTACGCCACAGGCACCTATCCTCAAAACATACAGAACAACAATCAGGGCGATATCTTTGTTGACATCACCCGCAACCGCAGTAACGACCGAAACCAGCAACTCATCGCCAACTACGCAGAAGAGAGTCTGGTAGGCTATCGCTGGTACGACAGCAAGCAGGTTCCTGTGGCCTATCCTTTCGGATTCGGTCTCTCCTATGCCACGTTCCAGTATAGCGACTTAAAAGTGCAACCTACTGCCGAAGGATTCAATGTTCAGTTTGTGCTCAACAACAAGTCTTCTGTAGATGCTGAAGAGGTTGCACAGGTTTATGTGTCAAGGCCCTCGTCACACATAGAACGTCCGCTAAAAGAACTCAAGGGCTTCCAGCGAGTAGCCTTGAAGGCAGGTGAGCGCAAGACCGTTACTATTCCAGTACGCCGGGCCGATCTCTGTCATTGGGATGAGTCCGTGCAGACATGGATGCTGGAGCCCGGCCATATAGCCATCCTCGTGGGTGGTTCGTCGGACAATCTGCCACTGAAAACAGAAACAACACTAAATTAAACGAAAGGGGCTATGAGAAAATTATTATTACTTCTATTATGTGGCGCATGCTTCTCCTGCAATGCACCGCAGCAGGACAATCAGGAGTCTGACTCAACTAAAATGAATAAGAATATGACAAACGAACAATTAAGAGAAAAACTGGCTTTGGCGCTGGAGGACATGAAGGCTAAGGCTATTGAGATGGGTATTGAAGGCGTGGCAACGGCCTCAGTTCTTAACAATGGTGACACGGTTGACTGGATTGGTGAGATGAAGGTTGTGGGTTCCTACTGCAACTGGAAAGACGGTTTTAATCTTGTGGCCGTCGCATGGTCGAAGTGCGGAGAAGTGATTACCACCCAGGCCGACAGCGGCGATCCGAACCACAAGACGATTACGGGAGAACTGGGCTATGCCGGTGGTGCTTACGACGAACATGAAGGTTGCAAACTGGCTTTTGCTTTCAGCGGAGCAACGTCAGAAGAGGACCTGGTCGTAGCCAAGTATGGCATAGAGAAGATGAAAGGCTACATTTCAAGCCAGCAGGAGGCCGACACCACCACAACGTACAAGCCATTAGCCACACCACTGAAGAAAGACCAGTTTATACAGGTGACTATCGTGGTACGCGACATCCGGAAGGCCGCCAAGGCATGGGCTGCCCTACTTGGCGTTCCTGAACCTGAGATATGGGTGAACCATCTGGAGAGCAACAAGGAGTATCCCTATACCTACCGTGGCAATGGCAATATGCCATGCGACTTGCAGATGTGTGTCATAGAAATGGGCAACTGGGTGCTGGAATTGCATCAGATTGATGAGAATCCCAGTACATTCCGCGAGTTCATCAACAAACATGGCAATGGAGTACATCACTTAGGTTTTGAGGTGGGCGACGCCCGCGACGAGGTGATCAGGGAACTGAAGGAGATGGGCTTCGACACGGAGCGCACCATCGGCATTTATCCTGGAAGTAGTTGGACCATCGTGGACAGTGAGGACGTGCTGGGTGTAAACCTGAACATTAAACCGAAACGGTAAACAGTCAGTCGAACTTTGCAGAGCGTGAGATAGTAATTTAAATCGAGCGAAAACCCAAATTCTTATGAAACAAATCGTCCTTCCATTCGTATTGATTGTCTTGCTATTATGCTCTTGTGGCACCAATGCCTCAAAGAGTGAAATAACAGCAGAAATGGCCTACGAAGGAGTCAGTAACTATTGCCATAGCACGTATGACTGGAGTATCGCCAAAGAGAATCCTTCCATCATGTATGTACAGATGGGAGAAGAGACAGATTCTGCCTATCAAGTGGTATTCCGCAGTTATACAGGGGCATTCGTGTATTTCTATGTCGATAAGACAAGTGGTACAACAAGAATGGAAGAGTATGTCCCAACTCTTGATGTTAGAAACGAGGCAGGGACTATTAATCTGTCCGATTACTTAGAGAAGGAATAAATGCCTACAACTTACTTTTGATTGGTTTTGTTTTCGGTCAGACGCTTGATGTGCTGCTTCAGAATGTAGTAAGCGGGATGCGGCATGGCACCGTGATCGTAACCCTGCATCTCGTAGAGTGTCACATCCTTGTGGCCTACGAGTTTTAACATGCGCCAGAAGTAGGCCTGCTCCTCATAGCGACCATAGAGTTCCAGTTCCCTATCGCCAGAGATGATGACCATAGGCGGAGCATCGGGACGGACATAGGTGAGCGGGGCGTACTGGTCTATAGTGGCCTGCAAGGGCGGGATGCCCTGCTGCTTGCGGATATTGTAATGGGTGATGCACTGTCCGCTGAAAGGTACAAGGGCAGCCAGTGAGTCGGCATCAACACCATACTTGGCGAGCCATTTCTTGTCAAGACCGATCATGTCCAAGAGGTAGCCTCCTGCGGAGTGGCCGGCCACGAATATCTTGCGATGACTGCCACCATATTTCTCAATGTTCTTATAAGTCCAGGCTACGGCTGCTGCGGCATCATCCAGGATATCATCGATTTTCGCTTTAGGCAGCAGACGATAGTTAGCGGCGACCACCACCAAACCACTGTTCTTCAACTGCTCGTCTATATGCTTGTTGCCACCTTCAATACCCCCTCCGTGGAACCACACCACCACAGGCGCATCTTTTTGATTTGTCGGGTAATAGACATCAAGTTTGCAGCGCTCCTGTGCGTAGGCATCAGCAGACACTGTGTAGGGGATGTCATTCACTTGTTGATACTGCTGTCGCTGTGCCTGCGAGATCATCGGCAACAGCATGAGCGCTAAGATTGTAGCATTTTTCAGTCTCATAAGTTTGTTTATTGTTTGGTTACGTTAATTTTGGTGCAAATATAACGATAATTCCGCAATTATCACTATCTTTGCAAATAAAATAAGCAAAAAGGGCGTTTGGTAAAGCATATGACACAGACGATAGTATATATTCTTATTGGCATCAACATCCTGACCTTTCTGGTCTATGGCATAGATAAGTGGAAGGCCAAGCAGGGCTGCTGGCGTATATCAGAAGCCACCTTATTAATACTGGCGGTACTTGGTGGAAGCATCGGCGCATTGCTAGGTATGCAAGTCTGGCATCACAAGACAAAGCATAAGAAGTTCAAATATGGACTCCCATTGATTTTATTAGCACAGATAGTCCTCATATATTTGTTAAACAAATAAGAGAAAACATCTTAATCAGTTTTTATTCTTTTGTTAATTTGTAAACTGCCAATGTGGGCAGAATGACTAATAACAATAGCATAACCTCTACTAATGCGTATGACCCGAAATAGTCAACCAATGTCTGGAATTTCAGAACGCCATCAACCAGAAAGACTAAAACGGCAAACCAGCAGAGAAAGAATATGGCAGAATATTTGATCTTACGTTTCTTTAGTTTGCGACTCATCCGTGCCAAAACCATTAGTAGAACTTAACGATATCATCCAGGGGCCTGCGTTCAGGGCGATTAGGCTCTCCTGCCCTATAGCCTAGAGAAATGACTGCCATTATCGTTTCACTTTCGGGGATGTTGAAGAGTTTACGCAGTTCGTCAGCGTCACGCATTCCCATGATAAGCGTGTCGAAACCCATAGCACGAGCCTTCAGAATCAGGTAGCAGTTGCTCAGACCATTGTCATAGGCACCCCATCCATCACCCACTTCATTCGTCTGGTTACCCTGAAAGAAGCCCGACTTGCCCCTCTCGAACGTTGAGACGATTAGAACCGGAGCATCTTTGATGCGTTCTTTATTGCCTCCCACCATATCCTGAACAGCAGCCAACTTCTCATCGCTGATAGCCACGTAATACTTTGTCGGCTGCTGATTGGCCCATGACGGAGCCTCCTGTGTAGCCGTCAGAAGTTCGCGAACCTCAGCCTCGGATATCTTCTTAGAAGCATCGTAACTGCGGACGCTTCGTCTTGTTGTCAGTACTTCGTCGAAAGATACAGCAGCTTTCGACACTTCTTTGTTCTCATTACAGCCAGTTATGGCCAACAGTGCTGCTATGGCACCCAGAATCATTTCTTTCTTCATTTTCATATCCTTTTAGTTTATGTTGGGTAACTTGATAAACAATCATAAATTTGGTGCAAAGATAGTTATAATTACGGAATTATCGTTATCTTTGCAAATAAAAATGCGAAAACAGATGATTAGAAAAGCCAACAAAGAGGACATTAAGCGTATCATAGAACTATTGCATCAGGTGAATATGGTACATCATGTGATACGCCCTGACCTGTTTAAACCCCACACGACCAAATATAACGAACAGGAACTGGAAGCGATGCTCGATGATGACAGCAAACCCATTTTTGTCTTTGAGGACGACGCTCATCCCTCAGAGACACTCTGCCCTCAAAAAGTGGTATTAGGTTATGCTTTCTGTCAAGTCTCTGAGGTTAAGAACAACCAACTGTTAGAGGATATCAAGACACTTTATATCGATGATATCTGTGTGGATGAAAATGCCCGTGGCAAACACGTTGGAAAGGCGTTATATGAATACGTACGTGACTATGCGAGGGCTATTGGCTGTAACAACATTACCCTTAATGTGTGGGAAGGTAACGAACCTGCACTGCGCTTCTATCGCAGCATGGGTATGCAAGTACAGAAAACGACTATGGAAATAATCCTAAGATAGCATCAACAAAGCGAGGGCTGATAGTAACAGGGTTCGTTGTTTCATTATTCAAAGAAGTTCTTTTTCTCGGTGTTGATAAGTTCCAGTTTGTTGTCATCACCCCACTTGTAGGTTTCAAGGGTACGTTCGTTGATATCGCTGCGATAATTGGCGGTAACGGTTTTGCTTTCTGGATGAATCTGGGGATTGCATAGGTCTTTCCATTGCTCAACCTCTTTAAATATATTTTGGTGAGTCCAGACATAAGCAGCATACATTTTAGCAACCTGTCCCCTGGTATCGTACCAAAGGAAAACCTGCAGGTCGGGAATGCCGTCGAAGTTGATGTCCTCGGTATCGTTGATCCATTTGTTATCTGCTGCTGTTTCAGCACTCACATTGGCTACCAGTTCGTGGCTGCATTCGAAGACAACCTTATCGTCTTTATATCCCTTTACGACGATACTGCTGAAGTCTTCGTCATCGGCCTTGATGAACTGATATTCGAAACGGTACTGTTGACGCTCCTTGACGTACTGCTCCAACTCTTTGTCAGTTGGTTCCGCCTCGATAGTGTCCTCAGTGAGTTCCTGTCTGGTCAAGTTGTCAGAATCCTTATTAACGCTGTAATCAGCAGAATCACGCTCCATTCCAGGGCCGTCGAGGATCTGGCCTCTGATATACTTACAGCCCACAAACAGTATTGCAACAAGAGCAACTACAACTATCGTAACGATTGTCATCCTTTTCATATATTTGGGTTTTTGTTCATATCTTTTTGGCTTATAGCTTATTCGGGTGCAACCCGTTCTCGCAAATTCGTTTGCAAAGATAGTGTAAAATTTCGGTTTAACGAAGAAAATATAAATGTATTTGCATTCTTTGTATCGGTTCCGTACTTCATGCCGCAATCCCTCCGTGGGGATTTCCCCTAATACGATTTAGGGAAAACCACCCTTCAGATTAGGTGAAATCCTTTTGAAATACCATAAAAAGTACCGATCTTTGCACTGTGATTAAGAAACAATATGTCTCACAATTTAAAGAATAGGAGATTAAGATATGAAGAAGATGATGATTCTGGCAGTGATGATGGTCATGACTATCTCGGCCAACGCAATGAGCTATAACGCAGCAAAGCACGAGGCTCTGTTCCTGAGCGACAAGATGGCTTATGAACTGAACCTTACCGCTGCACAGTATGAGGCAGT
>JAGCPK010000124.1 GCA_017965725.1 Prevotella sp. | reverse complement strand
AGGTCGCCAAAGTCGCCCACCCCGTACGACTGTTCGCTGCGCAAACTGAACACCGGCACCACCACGCCAGCGGCACGCCAAGTCTGTTCCTTCACTCGGAGACTCTCGCCATACACCACAAGCACAGTACCATCGGGTACGTTGTTTTGCTCCCCCAACAGTCCCTCCGTCGTGCGGTTGTCACCTTCCTCCCACGCCACAAGCGAATTAGTCGCATCGTCGATAATCACATATTTATATTCCAAGGGAAACAGAATCGCATCTACATTGACCGAAAGCATCCAATCCGCCTGTCCCAGATACTCCATCCGCAGGAAACGAGCCGAATTCCAGTCACCCAAGGCGGGATGGCTGCCGAGGAGGGCCAGCGACTGTCCCTTGAGGAGTTGCGGTGCAGAGACGCGGAACACGACAGTCTTGCGATAAAGCGGCAAACGGAGCGTCTGAGCCTGTTCGTCACGTGGCAAGCCGACGGTGGTCATATAGGCACTGCTATACAGATGGTATTGCAGGGGGATGTCGCGCCACAAGTCGGGCATGATATAGTTCTTTGTCGAGTCGAAATTGTATGAACGAGGCACACCCGTCCACTCCTTGCGCAGCACCATACCCTCGCCGTCTTCCACCTGATAATAGTAGGAGAATGAGGCGATGGGATGCTGTCGCGACTCGATGACGGCGGTCTCAAGTTCCCAATAGAATCCATCGTCGGTCTGCATCAACAGGTTGCTGGTCTTCACAGTACCGTCGAGGCTGAGGTAAGTGATCACCACATGAAGGCTCTCACCCCACTGCGTACCATAGTTTATCGTGAATTTCAGTTTCATAATCTCATGATTTTACTGCAAAGATACAAAAATCTGCACAGATTACATAGTTTTTCACAGAAAAAAGACTAACTTTGCAGCGATTTATAAGAGAACAGGCAAATGAAGACAATAAAAGCAACATATTATCTAATTCCTGTGACCCTATGCATATTGGTTGTATTAGGGCTGCTCTATTATTATTTCCTGACAGATTTCTCGAAGGAAAAGGAGGCCGTACAATATGTGTATATCGACGATGACGACACCATCGACTCGGTATATGTAAAACTCCTGCCCACGACTACGGAGCATAGTCTCATGGCCTTGAAATGCCTGGCACGCCACTGGGACTACAAGGACCATGTGCGGACTGGCCGTTATGCCATAGAGCCAGGCGTAAGTGTGGTGACCACGTTCCGCAACCTGAAGAATGGTCATCAGGAGGCTGAGATGGTGACCATCCCCGAGTCGAAGACGATGGAACGGTTGGCAGGTGTACTGTCGAGAAAGTTGATGCTAGACAGTCTGATGCTAGTTAGCTCGTTGACGGATAATGACTTCTGCGGACGGTGGGGGTATGACACGGCCACCATCGCCTGTCTGTTTGTGCCCAACACCTACGAGATGTATTGGAACGTGAGCCTCGACGGGTTAATGGAAAGGATGCAGAAGGAGCACGATCGTTTCTGGAACGGGGAGCGCACAGCGAAGGCAACAGCCATCGGGTTGACGCCCAACGAGGTGAGCACGATGGCAAGTATCATTGACGAAGAGACAGCCAACAATGGCGAGAAGCCAATGATAGCAGGCATGTACTTGAACCGCCTAAAAGAGGGTATGCCCCTGCAGGCCGATCCAACCATTAAGTTTGCCATGAAACGTTTCGACCTGAAGCGCATCTACCACAACATGTTGCTCTACGACAGTCCTTATAATACATATAGGAATGCAGGTCTGCCCCCTGGCCCCATCAAAATCGCCTCCATCAAGGGCATTGATGCTGTATTGAACAGGGTGGATCACAACTATCTGTATATGTGTGCCAAGGAAGATTTCTCGGGCACGCACAACTTTGCTAGCACCTACCGGGAACATCTACAGAACGCCGCAAGGTATTCAAAGGCGCTGAACGAACGAGGAATCAAATAGAAGGGATAAGTGATGAGAGATAAGTAAAGGTAATAAGATATGGAAGAGAAGATTATTAATGAAAATGAAGAAAGACGGTCGGTGAGTTTCATCGAGCAGAAGGTGATCAATGACTTGGCAGAAGGTAAGAACGGCGGGAGGATGCAGACGCGCTTCCCACCTGAGCCAAACGGCTATCTGCACATTGGTCACGCCAAAGCCATCGCCATCGACTTCGGTCTTGCCAAGAAATACAACGGTATCTGCAACCTCCGCTTCGATGATACCAACCCCATCAAGGAGGACACGGAATATATCGAGAGCATTGAGAACGACATCAAATGGCTGGGATTCAAGTGGGCGAACGTCTATTACGCCAGCGACTATTTCCAAGAACTCTGGGACTTCGCCGTGTGGCTCATCCAGCAGGGACGTGCCTATGTGGATGAACAGAGTGCCGAGGTTATTGCCCAGCAGAAGGGTACGACCACAAGTCCGGGTACGAACAGCCCCTTCCGCGATCGTCCTGTGGAGGAGAACCTGAGACTTTTCGAATTCATGAATAGTGGCAAGTGTGAGCCTGGAACCCTGGTGCTGCGCGCCAAGATCGATATGGCCCACCCTAATATGCTGTTCCGCGACCCACTGATCTACCGTGTGCTGAACATCCCGCATATCCGCACTGGCAACAAGTGGAACGCCTACCCCATGTACGACTTCACACATGGCCAGAGCGACTATCTTGAGGGTGTCACTCACTCGTGGTGTACGCTGGAGTTCGTGGAGCATAGGCCCCTCTACGACCTGTTCGTTGAATGGATGAGAGAATGGGCTTCTGATTGTGGAGCACAGGCGGAGAGCGGTAGCAAACTCTCAGTTCTACACTCTACACTCTCAACTTATCAAGGTCCCCGTCAGACAGAGTTCAACAAACTGAACCTGAACTACACGCTGATGTCAAAGCGTAATCTGCTGGCGCTCGTGAACGAGAAACTGGTCAGTGGCTGGGATGATCCCCGTATGCCGACCATCTGCGGCTTCCGTCGTCGCGGTTATAGTCCTGAGAGCATCGTAAATTTCATCGACAAGATCGGTTACACGAAGATTGATGCCCTCAATGATATGGCACTGTTGGAGAGTGCCGTACGTGATGACCTGAACAGTCGCGCCATCCGTGTCAGTGCCGTGCTCGACCCCGTGAAGGTGGTGGTCACCAACTATCCCGAGGGACAAGTGGAGCAGTTGACGGCTATCAACAATCCAGAGAACGAGGCCGACGGTACCCATCAGATAGAGTTCAGTCGTGAACTGTGGATAGAGCGCGATGATTTCATGAAGGAGGCTGAGAAGAAGTTTATGCGCCTGGCTCCCGGCAAGGAAGTGAGACTCAAGAACGCCTATATTATCAAATGTGATGAGGAGCATCCCTGTGACGAGGACGAGAACGGTAACGTGACGACCATCTACTGCACCTACGACCCCGAGTCACGTAGCGGTCTCCCTGGCTCCAACCGTAAAATCAAGGGTAAGACCCTCCACTGGGTGAGTTGTGCCCACGCCGTGAAGGCAGAGGTGCGTCTCTACGACCGTCTGTGGAAGGTGGAGAATCCCCGCGATGATATGGCTGCCATCCGTGAGGCGCAAAACTGCGACGCCGTCACCGCCATGAAACAGATCATCAACCCAGAGTCACTCACTATCCTGAAGGACTGTTATGTAGAGCCCTTTGCTGCTGATATGAAGCCGCTCACCTATCTGCAGTTCCAGCGCATCGGCTATTTCACGCCCGACACGGACACCACGGCGGAGCATCCCGTCTTCAACAAGACCGTCGGCTTGAAAGACTCATGGGCCAAGAAACAATAAAAAGATGATTGACGATACGGCATACTTCGACAGCGAGGAGTTCAAAAAGAATCTCCAGCAATATGAAGACTCGGTGAGGTCAGGGCATCCGATGTATATGGATCCCGACGACCTGGCCAGTGTTGCCGACTATTATCATTACTACGGCAGGACGGACGAAGCCGACACCGCCATTGACCTCGCTTTGCAATACAACCCAGAGGCTGTCGCTCCCCTACTCTACAGAGCACGGGAAGCCATGGCTAATAGGGACTTTGACAAAGCACGGGAATATGCTGAACGCATCCACGCTTCCGACGATGTGGAATACCTGTATCTGAAGGGGGAGATTCTGATCTGCGAAGGGAAGACAGAAGAGGCCGACCAGTTGTTTAGAAAACACTATATGGAGGTACCGCCCGATGAACTGATGGACTATGTCTATGACGTGGCCAACCTCTTCTCCGACTACAACCAGCACGACAAAGCCTTTCAGTGGATGGCTCGTTCGCAGGGCGACGACTCCGACGATTTCAAGGAGTTGATGGCGCACACCCTCTTCGGCTTGGGGAAATACAAGGACAGCGAGCGTATCTTCAACGAACTCATCGATCACGACCCCTACTCGAAGCGATACTGGAACTCACTGGCCAGCGCACAGTTTATGAGTGAAGACTACGGCGCTGCCATCACCAGCAGCGAATATGCCATCGCCATCGACCCCAGCGACGCTGAGGGCATCCTCTCGAAAGCCAACGGACTCTTCCGACTGGAGAACTATGAGGAGGCCCTGACCTATTTCGAGCGTTACACGGACATCATCCAAGATGACGAGTTCGGCTACCTACACCAAGGCACCTGTCTCATCAGTCTCGGTCGTACTGACGAGTCCATCGAACGACTGAAGAAGGCGGAAGAGGTGGCCGACAAGGACTCGATCTATCTGCCGGAGATCTTTCAGGAACTGGCCTTCGTATACAGTGAGAAGCAACAACTGGAGGCTGCCCTCTGCTATATCGACAAGACCAAGGACCTGAATTGCGACCATATAGACATGGAGGTAATAAGAGGGCATGTGCTATTGGCTAATCAGCGTACGGACGAGGCAGAAGAAGTGTTCAAACAGACAATTATCAATTCAGGCAATGCCCCAAAGACGATGCTGCGTATCATGGTGTCACTCTACGACAACCGCTACGTGAACGCCTCCTATCACCTCTTCAAGAAATTCTTTTCCTACGTAGATAACGACTGGAACGACGGCTATGCATATATGGCGCTCTGCTGTTACGACCTCGAGAAATACGACGAGTTTATGAAGTATCTCAAGATGGGCGTGGCAAAGAATCCGAAAGAGACAAAACTTGTGTTGGGGCATCTATTCCCAAAAGACATGGAAGTAACTGAATACGAGTCATATATCAACACATTATTAAAGAAAGAGAAAAAATGAATTTCATAACCTCCCTACTTGGAAATCTGAACTACGGCACCATCCTCTTCCTGATGCTGTTGGAGAGTACGGTAATACCTGTTCCATCGGAATTTGTGGTGACACCCGCCGCCTATCATGCCGCCAGCGGACAACTTGACGTGTGGCTCGTCATCCTCTTTGCCACCATCGGTGCCGACATGGGGGCCACCATCAACTATGTCGTCGCCTACTTCGTGGGGCGTCCCGTCATCTACCGTTTTGCCAACAGCAAGTGGGGCAAGATGTGTCTGCTCAATCAGGAAAAGGTAGAAAAGAGCGAGAAGTATTTCGATGACCACGGCATCGTAGCCACCCTGACGGGCCGACTCATCCCCGGCATCCGACACCTCATCTCCATCCCTGCAGGTTTGGCCAAGATGAACTACTGGAAGTTCTTGCTCTACACCACCATCGGCGCCGGTGTCTGGCATGCCATCCTCGCAGGACTAGGATGGTATCTGCACAGCATCGTGCCAGAGGATCAACTCAACGACAAGATAACGGAGTATGCCGAATACATCAAGATTGTTATCATCGCTCTTGTACTCCTTGCCGTCGCCTATTTCGCCCTCAAATATTATCTCAAGAAAAGAAAATCGGCCTAAAAGAAAGATTTTTTGCTAAAAATTCTTCTGTTTGAAATATATTGTATATATTTGCAAATTATTATCAAACAGAAATGAATTATGGCAAAGTCAAGCAATCATCTGGTGATTATGGCAGGCGGCGTCGGTAGCCGTTTCTGGCCAATGAGTACTGCAGAGAATCCGAAACAGTTCATTGATGTTCTTGGTGTGGGCAAAAGCCTGCTCCAACTGACAGTTGAGAGGTTTGGCGACTTGATTGCGCCCGAGAATGTTTGGGTGGTCACTAATCAGAAATATGCCTCCATCGTCAAACAACAGTTGCCTGACATGCCCGAAGGGAATATCCTTTGTGAGCCGTGCCGACGCAACACCGCACCCTGCATCGCCTACGTCAGTTGGCGCATCAAGGCCAGCGATCCCAAGGCCAATATCGTGGTAACACCCAGCGACCATATCGTGACGAATGTCGCCGAATTCCAGCGCGTCATCAAGGACTGCATGAAATTCACCAACGAGACCGACGCCATTGTTACACTGGGTATGAAGCCCAATCGCCCTGAGACAGGCTACGGCTATATCCAGGCAGATCTGACCACTGCTTCATTGCGAAACAAGGAAATCTACCGTGTAGACTCCTTCCGTGAGAAGCCCAACTTTGAAACGGCGCAGGAATATATCAAGAAGAATAACTATTTCTGGAATGCAGGCATCTTCATCTGGAACGTGAACACCATTGTGAATGCCTTCCGTATCTACCAGCCCGCAATGGCGAAACTCTTCGAATCGATGTTGCCCATCTACGGTACACCGAAAGAACAGGAAACTATCAACGAGCGTTTCCCCGAATGCGAGAGTATCTCCGTTGACTATGCCATCATGGAGAAGGCCGAGGAGATTTTCGTCTGTCCTGCCGACTTCGGCTGGAGTGATCTCGGTACCTGGGGCTCCCTGCATGGACAGAGTAAGAAAGACCTCTATGGTAATGCCTGCATCGGTACTAACATCGATATCTTCGAAAGTCACAACTGCATCATCCACACTACTCAGGAGAAGAAGGTGGTGATTCAGGGACTCGACGGCTACATCGTGGCAGAAAACAACGACACCTTATTAATATGTAAACTATCGGAAGAGCAACGCATCAAGCAGTTCTCCGGCGAAAACTAATTAGAAGATGGATAGAAAAGTTGCCCTTATTACAGGCATTACCGGACAGGACGGTTCTTACCTCGCAGAATTCCTCATCGAGAAAGGTTATGAAGTTCACGGCCTTCTGCGCCGTTCATCATCCTTCAACACAGGACGTATTGAACACCTCTACCTCGACGAGTGGGTTCGGGATATGAAGAAGAAGCGTCTCGTCAATCTGCATTATGCCGACATGACCGACTCTTCCTCACTAATTCGTATCATCAGCGAGGTAAAGCCCACGGAGATATATAATCTGGCAGCACAGAGTCATGTGAAAGTGAGTTTCGAGGTTCCCGAATATACTGCTGATACCGATGCCAACGGTGTACTGCGCCTGTTGGAGGCTGTTCGTATCTGCGGTCTTGAGAAAACCTGTCGCATCTATCAGGCCTCTACTTCCGAACTATACGGAAAAGTACAGGAAGTACCACAGAGTGAGACGACCCCATTCTATCCTCGTTCGCCGTATGCCGTAGCGAAACTCTACGGTTTCTGGATTATGAAGAACTACCGTGAGTCGTATGGTATGTACTGCTGCAATGGTATCCTCTTCAACCATGAGAGCGAACGTCGTGGTGAGACATTTGTCACCCGTAAGATTACCCTGGCTGCTGCCCGTATTGCACAGGGATATCAGGATAAACTCTATCTGGGCAACCTGAACTCTCTCCGCGACTGGGGTTATGCCAAGGATTATATCGAATGTATGTGGCTCATCCTGCAACAGCCAGAGCCAGATGATTTCGTGATTGCCACGGGTGAATACCATACCGTTCGTGAGTTTGCCACCCTCGCCTTTAAGGAGGTAGGCATTGAACTGGAATGGCGTGGCGACGGTGTTGACGAGAAAGGTTACGACAAAGCTACTGGCAAGTCGTTGGTAGAAGTGGATCCAAAATACTTCCGTCCTGCGGAGGTCGATCAGTTGTTGGGTAATCCCGCCAAGGCTAAGGCTAAGTTAGGCTGGAATCCCCACAAGACTTCCTTCGAGGAACTTGTCAGGATCATGGTCAAGCACGACATGAAGTTCGTGAAGAAATTGTTCATCAAAGCCCAGATGGAAGAATGAGTTTAGACAGGAACAGTAAGATATATGTAGCGGGACACCACGGCCTTGTGGGTTCCGCTATTTGGAATAATCTCCTGCAAAGGGGATACACCAATCTGGTGGGTCGTTCGCACAAGGAACTCGACTTGACCGATCAGGTGGCGGTGAAGAAGTTCTTCGACGAGGAACGACCGGATGCTGTAGTACTGGCTGCCGCCTTTGTGGGTGGTATCATGGCGAACTCCCTCTATCGTGCCGACTTCATCATGATGAACATGAAGATCCAGTGTAATGTCATCAGTGAGGCCTATGCTCATGGTGTGAAGAAACTGCTGTTCTTAGGTTCCACCTGTATCTATCCGAAGAATGCGCCCCAGCCCATGAAGGAGGATTGTCTGCTGACATCGCCCCTGGAATATACCAACGAGGAATATGCCATCGCCAAGATTGCGGGTCTGAAGATGTGTGAATCATACAATCTGCAGTATGGCACCAACTATATTGCCGTGATGCCCACGAACCTCTATGGCCCGAATGACAATTTCCATTTGGAAAACAGTCACGTCATGCCCGCCATGATGCGTAAGGTCTATCTGGCCAAACTCATCCATGATGGTGCCTGGGAGGCT
>JAGCPK010000123.1 GCA_017965725.1 Prevotella sp. | reverse complement strand
GCAAGTACCGCACTCTGTGCAGAGATCGGGATCGATAGAATACTTCTCACCCTCAGAAATTGCCTCAACGGGGCACTCACCCTGACATGTACCGCAAGCGATGCAGTCGTCACCAATTACATATGCCATAATTCGTATAAATTTAAATTGTTAATACTGTGAATACTCACATTTGACGATGCAAAGATACGAAGTTTTTCATGAATATACCAAACTTTAGGTACTAAATTTTGTTTTATAAGGTCAATTTATACAATGTCGAAATAGAATAGAATATAATAAACGAGCCTTTTGTGCGTTATAAATAAGAATGAAAAGATATCTCATTATACTACTTGCGTTTTGTCTGACGACTGTCCAGATGAAGGCTCAAGACAGAAAGGTGCAGAACAAGCCGTATATCGACTTGCGACCTTTGCATTTTGGTATCCATGTGGGTATGAATATGCAGGATATCGAACTGCAGAACGTGGGTCCCCAGATGATTACGCTGGAGGACGGCACCACCATGCAACAGACCATCGCGACGGATGCGGACAAATGGAATGCGGGATTCAGTGTGGGTGTCTTGGCCGACCTCCGTATCTCCAACCACCTGAACCTGCGCGTCACACCTACCATGCATTTTGGCGCCAAGCACCTGACATTCCACAACCTGACGGATCTCGACCCCGAGGGATTCCCCCACGAGGAGACACAGGACCTGAAGAACACCTATATCTCCTTCCCTGTCGATCTGAAGTTCTCGGCTCAACGCTGGAACAACTATCGTCCTTATCTTATTGCTGGCGTGAACCCGATGATAAACCTGACAGGAAAAGATCAGGATTTCATCAGACTGAAGCGGTTTGACACCTTCCTGGAGATCGGCATGGGGTGTGACCTGTATCTGCCCTTCTTCAAGTTGATACCAGAACTGAAGTTCTGCTACAGCCTATCGGATGCACTCGACCACAACCACGCCAATGACCTGATGGACACCAATAAAAGAATGTATGCCAACTCTGTGACGAGCGGGCATACAAAGATGATAGTGCTGACGTTATATTTCGAGTGATTATTTCTTCTCCAGATTGAGAATCAGTTTTCCGACAAACACCCCGTGCTTGCCGTTTTGGTCAACGGGTATCTGTTTACCAGTCTTGTCGGGCGCATACTCAATGGTGGGCATATAGGTGTGGGTATGTCCTCCCAGCACGAGGTCACAGCCTTCTGTCAGACTCAGGAATTTCTCATCAGGATATTCAGAGCGTTCCCAACCTAAATGTGACAGACAGATGACAATGTCGCACTTCTCCTGCTTCCGCAAGATATCAATGTATTTCTGTGCCGTCTCAGCGGGATCGAGGAAAGTGATACCCTCGCAATTGCCGTCAAAGACAAGTCCTTTCAAGGGAGGACAGAGTGCGAAGACACCAATCTTCACGCCGTTGCGTTTCATCGTGATATAGGGTTTGACAAGTTCTTCGAGCACCGTTCCTGTACAGTCGTAATTAGAGCAGACGATGGGGAACTTGGCCTGACGGAATATCTTCGCCATATTATCCAATCCGAAGTCAAACTCATGGTTGCCGATGGTGACGGCATCGTAGCCCATCTGATTCATCAACCCTATCTCCACCTCGCCTTTAAACAGGGTGAAGTAGCCAGAGCCTTGTGAGAAGTCGCCACTGTCGAAGAGCAACAAGTCGGGATGCTGCTGGCGCTGTTCCTTGATCATATTGATACGACGCAGGAACCCGCCACGTCCAGCAAGGTCCTTATCATCGAGATTCACATTAAGGGGCAGGATGGTGGAATGGGTATCGTTAGTATGGAGTATTACCAGTTCCTTCTTACCCTTGGCAGCCGCTGTCAATCCTGAGAGCAGTACTATACATATAATAAGGTGTAAACGCTTCATCTTGTTCAGTCTTTAATTTTGATTCTTCCTTCTACCTTCGCATCAACGATTTCACCCCGTGAGGCCTTGTCGCGGAAATAGTTCATGATGAGATAACGGGTATTATTGTTCTTTTCTGTAGGTGCCACCTTGTTGGACCCCTCAATAAATGCATCCATTCCGTCGTTGCCCTCCAACAGATAGTTGACAGTGGTGACGCGGTATTCCGCTTTCGGGTCTATCTCCTTACCATGCAGACGGGCTGAGACAAGTTGACCATCTTTAGTGATGACGAGTTCCGTACCTTTGCTGACGCCCTCCCCTCCCCGCTTGGCAATCTGGGTGAAGAGTTTCATCAGTTGTTCACCAGTCAGCGTAACGAAACTGATCTTGTTCTCAAAGGGCGCAATATCAAGAATATCGCCATAGGTCACATCGCCTTTGGTCAGGTCTGCACGGACACCACCTTTATTATACACACCAAGAACAGGTTGTTCGTTGTAATCTTTGGCAGCCCACACAAGGATATCAGAGAGCAAGTTGGTCAGGTCACTCTCAGGACGATCGGGATGCATGTTGTGCGCCACCTGTCCCATGACAGGTCCCATGATACTGTCGTTCACCCGCTTATAGGGTGCGAGGTAATTGGCGGCCGCCTGGTCAGGATGCTGGTCGTATCGGCTGTCAACGATGATACGGCTCCGCTCCACACTGGTCAGTTGGTAGTGCTTGGGAGCACAGGAGATCATCATCAGCGTGGCAAAAGAAGCCAGAATTAGTTTGTTTTTTCTCATATTCTGCAGTTTTATGGGGCAAAATTACAAAAAAACTCTGAAATATTTCTTGGAATGGAGAAAAAGTTGTACCTTTGCACCCGCTTTTCGGCGTAATCGCTGGCAGGAAGTATCGAGAGGCCTGTTATGTTGCGTTGGAACGATACAACAAATTTAATTATATAAGGTAACAATGGATTTAATTAAAGTTGCTGAAGAAGCATTTGCAACCGGCAAGCAGTTCCCAGAGTTCAAGGCTGGTGACACGATTACTGTCGCTTACAAAATTATCGAGGGTTCCAAGGAGCGTATCCAGCTTTACCGTGGTGTGGTGATCAAGATCTGCGGTCACGGTGAGAAGAAGCGCTTCACTGTTCGTAAGATGTCTGGTACCGTGGGGGTGGAGCGTATCTTCCCCATCGAGAGCCCGAACATCGAGAGCATCGAGGTTAACAAGGTTGGTAAGGTTCGTCGCGCTAAGCTTTACTATCTGCGCAAGCTCACTGGTAAGGCTGCCCG
>JAGCPK010000122.1 GCA_017965725.1 Prevotella sp. | reverse complement strand
CAGTACCTTTGCACCCGCAAACGAAAGGAATGCAGTTGACACAATGGTGCCTTAGCTCAGTTGGTAGAGCATCGGACTGAAAATCCGTGTGTCCCCGGTTCGATTCCTGGAGGTACCACTCCTCCTTTCATTAGCCCGGTTATCCCCTGTGGAGCCGGGTTTTCTTTTAAATATCATAAGATATGAAGAAACTAACGACCACCCTTGCAGTCATCATGATGGCACTTACCATCTCTGCCCAGACTGCTCGCGAAGAAATCAAAGCCAACAAATATCTGTCTGGCAGTCAGTATCTGGACTACAACCGTCGTCTTCCAGACAAACCCCTTACCCCAGCCCCCAAAGGCTACGAGCCCTACTACATGAGTCATTATGGCCGTCATGGTTCGCGCTGGCTCATCAGCGACAACAGTTATACCGGCCCCAGAGATATCCTTCGCGAAGCCAAGGACCAGAGCAAACTGACCCCGTTGGGTGAAGAAACCCTGAAGAAGATCGAGGCTTTCGAACCCACATCGGTGAAGCGCTTAGGTGACCTCTCCACTGTTGGAGAGCGTCAGCATCATGGCATTGGCAAACGACTTGCAGAGAACTTTCCCGAGATTTTCAAGACAAAGAACGTACCCATCGATGCCCGTTCTACTACTGTCAACCGCTGCATCCTTTCGATGATTGCCGAGTGCGAAGAGTTGGCTGCTGCCAACCCCACTGCCCGTTTTCACAATGATGTCAGCGAGTCGTTGCAATACTATCTCAACCAGCCTTGGGACGGTTTGGTGAAAGAAACTGGTACGGATAAGAAAATCCGCAAAGAAGCATTCCGCGACAAATATACCCACCCAGAACGTCTGATGAAGGCCCTCTTCACCGACCAGTCGTGGGTATTTAACAATCTCCGTGCCGGCTCGTTCATGCGCAGTTTATTCGAGATTGCCACTAACATGCAGAGTCACGATACCGACATCGAACTCTTCTCGCTCTTCACCGACGAGGAGATCTATGACCTGTGGAGACAGAACAATATCGCCTGGTATCTCAACTACGGACCTGCACCACAGACCAAGGGTATCATGCCCTTCAGTCAGCGCAACCTGCTGAGAAACATTATTGAGACTGCCGACACCGTCACCCAGACACAGGCCACCCTCCGCTTCGGTCACGAGGTTTGCGTCATGCCACTGGCCTGTCTGCTGGAACTTGACAACTGCGCCGTTCAGGTGGAAAACCTCGACGAACTCGACCAGTATTGGCAGAACTACAAGATATTCCCTATGGGTTGCAACATCCAACTCATCTTCTACCGTCCGGTGAAAAACAAGGCTGGCGACATCCTTGTGAAGGCACTGCTCAATGAGCGCGAGGCTACTCTGCCCATCCAGACAGACATGCATCCCTATTACAAATGGAGCGACTTGCGCCAGTACTACCTCAACAAACTCGCCAAGTTCGACGAGATGAACAAATAAATCCAAATCATCAATCAAAGCATCATGGGAATCGTCATAGGAATTGATGTGGGCATCAGCACCACGAAAATCGTAGGCATCAAGGGCGGCAAGGTATCTGCCCCCATCCGTATCACGGCAGCAGACCCCGTCACCTCACTGTTTGGAGCATTCGGCAAGTATCTGCACGACAACGACATTGAACTGAAAGATGTGGAGCACGTCATGCTGACAGGTGTGGGCGCAGCCTACATCGACCAACCGATCTACGGCCTACCTACCAGTAAGTCGCAGGAGTTTATCGCTGACGGTCTGGGTGCTCGTTTTGAGTCCAAACTCGACCACACCATCGTGGTCTCGATGGGCACAGGTACGTCGTTTGTGCGGTGCGACGGCGATGACATGCGACATATCGGCGGTATCGGTGTGGGTGGCGGCACTCTGGCTGGTCTCTCACGTCTGCTGCTGAACACCAGCGACATCAAACAAGTGGCTGCGATGGCCAAACAGGGTAATGTCCGCAATATAGACCTGACCATCGGCGACATCAGTGCCATTCCCGTACCGGGTCTGACGATGGATACGACGGCTTCCAACTTTGCACGTGCCCAGAGCGATGCGAAAAAGGAAGACATTGCCGCAGGACTGATCCACATGGTGCTCCAGTCGATAGGCTCTGCCGCCTGGCTCGCCTCCATTGGCAGTGACATCCGCGACTTCGTGCTCATCGGTAACCTTTCGCTCCTCCCACAGTGCAAGGAAGTCTTCCCCGCCTTGGAAACACTTTACAACATCCGTTTCCACATCCCCAAGTACTCCCAGTACTGCACCGCCATCGGCGCTGCCCTCGACTACAATAGACAAAAGAAATAACCCCTCGCGTTCAAGACCTTTCCACCGGGGGAAAGTCTGCCCTGAATCTCGGGGAAGATTTACCCACTGGGGGAAAATCCAAACCGAATCTCAGGGAAGGTTTACCCCACCGGGAGTAAGTATGAACCAGATTTCAGGCATCATATTCCCACTGGGGTGAAGTATGAACCGAATCTTTGGCAAGAAATTCTCACCGGGGTTAAGTATGCCCCGAATCTAGGGCAAGGTTTACCCCACCGTGCAGAAGTCCAAACCAAATCTTGGACAAGGTTTTACCCCCTGGGGTATGGTTTGTCCGAAATCTCAGGCATATTTTACCCCACCGGAGTATCGTTCAATGAACTGTTGCGTTGAGGTTACGACGAAGGAAGAAAGCCTTGGTGGCAAGGAAAAAGCAGGCGACACCAGCGGCATTGACAGCAACAACAGTCCAGAAGGCGGCAGCATAGCCCATGAGTTCGGAAATGATGCCACCTAAAAGGATACCTAAGCCCATGCCGATATCCCATGAGATGAGGATGGTGCTGTTGGCCGTGCCACGCTGATTATTGTGCGCCACATTAATAGTCATGTTCTGGAAAGCGGGCCACATGTGACCGTTGCCAAGACCGATAAGCAAGGCAGAACCGTAATAACCCAGCCACCCCGGGGCCGCGATGAAAAGGGTGTAGCCGATAAGGGAGATGACGACACCCTCGCTGGCATTGTGCGTGAGACGTCCTTTACGCAACGCTTTGCCTCCTTGGAGCCTTGAAAGAATCAGTCCGACGGAACAAAGCATGAAATAGGTACCTGTACCGCCCGTGATGCCTAACACCTCCTTGCCATAGATGGCGAGGTAGTTGCTCAGCACACCGAAACTGAAGCCAAAAGCCACCATGTTGAGTCCTAGGAGCCAGCCCCGAACAAGGAAGAAACGGTCTAATGACAGTTTTGTCTTGTTTTTCTGGGTTTCCCTTGCTGGCAGTTTCACCGACGCATCCACTAACCAGCCTATGCATGCCACAATCAGTGCCAGCCAGAAGAGCAGTTCAAAGTTCTGTGTCAGCCGATAGACAAAGATGCCGATGGTGGGAGCCAATGCCATCGCTAAGTTATTGCTCAGACCGTAGTAGCCGATACCCTCCGTACGGCGACTGGAGGGGAGCACATCAATGGCAACCGTCGAGTTGGAGACTGTCAGTGCTCCGAAAGGTCCGCCGTGGAGCGTCCTGACAATCATAAATAACAATAAGGTGGAGGCTGCCAGATAGCCTGCAAAGAAAACAGAGAAGGTGCCGAAGCAAAGCATCAGCACCTTCTTTCTTGAAAAGGAATCGACGACATAGCCGCTAAACGGGCGAATGATCAGTGTGGTGACAGTATAGCCCGAGAGCACCAGCCCTATCACATCCTTCGTCGCTCCGAAATGTTCACTCAGATAGAGGGGAAGCAATGGTGTGAGAACGTAGAAAGCAAAGAACAGCGAGAAGTTCGCTACCATCACCTTGCAATAGTTCCCGTTCCATAACTTCTCCATACCATCTTATTTCACAGTAAAGTCAAAACTCTGCAAATCCTTGTCGAGTGACGATGTGCCGTAGAGGATCTTGTAACGACCAGTCTTTACTGACAATTCGTCGATCATCTCGTCATAATATTCAAAGGCAGAGGGCTTGAGTTCTATGGATGCCGTCTTGGTCTCACCTGGCTTCAGGCTTATCTTCTTGAATCCCTTCAGCGCCTTGATGGGAGCACCTGGGTCGTCGAGACGTTTCACATAAACCTGTACGGTTTCTGTACCCTCACGCTTGCCTGTATTCGTCACAGGCACTTGTACGGTGCAGTAAGCACCATCCTTCTTGCTGGCCTTTGCAGATGTAGCAGATAGTTTGCCCTTGCCCACCTTGAAGGTAGAGTAACTCAGGCCGTAGCCAAAAGCATACTGAGGCACACCGGTGAAGTAACGATAGGTGCGGTTCTTCATAGAGTAATCCATAAAGTCGGGCAGGTCGTCATTCGAACGGTAGAAGGTTACAGGCAGTTTGCCACCAGGGTTGTAGTCGCCGAAGAGCACCTCAGCGAGGGCCTTAGCACCACCCTGACCAGGATACCATGCCTGCAACAGGGCATCATACTGTCCCTCTACATTTCCGAAGGCAATGGCAGAACCGGAGCAGTTGACAAAGATCACAGGCTTGCCTGTCTTGTGCATGGCCTTGAGCAACAGTTGCTGTACCACAGGCAGATCAATGGTCTGCTTGTCGCCACCCTCGCCTTCCATACGGGCAGAGATACCACCGATGATGATGATGGCATCAGCACCCTTCACCTCGTTGGCCAGATCGGTGAAGTCGGCGAGTTTACGCTCACAGATGTCACCACGCAGCATAGCAAACTGTCCGTCGCCACGACGATATTCGATGACGACATCGTAGGTCTTGCCTGCCTCTACGGGGAATCCCTTATAGTCGGCACCACGACGTCCGAAACCGAAGCCGCCACCGAAACCACGACGACCGCCGCCCTTGTTCTCCTCGACGACCTCACCGTTAACCTTCAGGATATAACCGTTGTCGGTGCTCAGGGTATATTTCATCTCACCAGTGAAGGTGGCCTTGTACTTACCCGTGATACGCACGGAGAGGTTGTTGTTATCGACACCCTCGGCAAAGCCCCAGGCACCGAAAGTGGAGAAGTTGAACTCATTGGTATAGTAGTCGCTCTTCACGGGATCGCCTTCGAGGTTCTTGTTGTTCCAGAACTCCACGAACATACCCTTGCCGTCGTTGAAATCCTGAATATGGTGTACGGTGGTATATTCGTCGTTCAGTTCGCAGGCCTTGTTGTAGATGATCTTTGCACCAGGAACGGCAGCCTTGATACCCTCCAGCAGCGAGTGCTTGTGGTTATCTGTAGGCGTACCGCCATAGTTACCATTCAACAACTCCACATCGTCGGCATTCGGACCAAGCACGGCCAATGTCTTGATGTTCTTCGAAAGAGGCAGCACACCGCCTTTGTTCTCGAGCAGCACCATCGACTCGCGAGCGGCCTGAGTAGCCAAGTCGTTGTTCTTCTCACTACTGATGACCTCAGGACCGAGGTTGGCCCAAGGCAACAGGTTGGCGGGATCGAACATACCGAGTTCGAAACGACCCATCAGCACCTTGCGCAGATGACCATCGAGGTCGCTCTCCTTAATCATACCCTTCTCCAGACCTTCGGTCAGCGACATAAACACCTTACCGCACTCAAGGTCGGTACCGTTCAGAACAGCATCAACAGAGGCAGACAGGCCATCCTTATGAGTCTCGTGCTGGCCACGGTTAAAGAAGTTGTTGATAGCGTCGCAGTCGGTAAGCACAATGCCGTCGTAGCCCCACTTGTTGCGCAGGATATCAATCAACAGACGGTCGCTCGTACAGCAGGGTTTTCCCTCGAAACGCTGGTAAGCACACATCACTTCACGCACATTAGCATCCTTCACCAAAGCCTTGAAAGCCGGCAGATAGGTCTCCCACAGATCACGGTTGGTGGGCTCCACATTCATCGAGTGGCGCAGAGGCTCCGGACCACTGTGTACAGCATAGTGCTTGGCACAAGCATGGGTCTTGAAGTATTTGTCGTCGTTGCCCTGCATACCGAGTACCGTTGCCACGCCGAGCACGGCATTCATATAGGGATCCTCACCACAGGTCTCCTGACCACGACCCCAACGCGGGTCGCGGAAGATGTTCACGTTCGGACACCAGAAAGTGAGTTCGGGATTGCCGGGATAGTAGGTCACGCCCATAGGTACATTGAAGATGTTGTGGTCACTGCGGTTCCAGTTGGCACGGGCCTCATCAGAAACCTGTGAGAACACGTCATAGACCAACTCATAACTGAAGGCAGCCGCCATACCGATTGGCTGCGGATAGACGGTATAACCGCCCTGGCGCACACCGTGACAGGCCTCACTCCACCAGTTATAGGAGGGGATGCCAAGACGGTCAACGCTGATGGACTTGTTCATCATCAGACCAACCTTCTCCTCAGGGGTTAACATCTTCAGCAGACTCTCCACACGCTGTTCTCTCGGCATGTTCGGATTCTGCCATTCATACTTGAACTGGGCCGACGCACTGGTCAGGGCCAACATTGCGGTCACTGCCGCCAAAATCATTTTTCTCATTTTTATACCTTATTTATTATTATAAGCAAAACTAAGGGTTAGAAGCCTCCACCCGGGAAACCACCACCAGGGAAGCCACCGCCGCCACCACGGCGACCACCGCCACCACCGGGACGTCCACCACCAAAGCCACCCATCTGGGGAGCAGGACGCTTGGCGATATCAAGGAGCAGTTTGATGAGGGCAGCACGACGCAGGCCCCATGTAGGATAGTCGTCGGCTTTCAGCACATCCATCTGGAGGCCAGGCATACCGCCACCGCCGCCACCAGGCATACCCTGCATGAAGTCCATGCTACTGGTTGTAAGGATACAGGCCTTAGCCTTACCGTCGGCAACGAGTTTGTCGACAATGGCATCAGCACCGCCAATCTTAAACCAGCTCTCCATCGTATCACCCTTGCCAGGTACCAACTGGATCATCGTGGGCATCATAAACATGCCGCCACCCTGCTGTCCTTGCATCGGCGAGGTGTACCAAGCCTCATTACTTTCAAAGTCGTAGGAAACACGTCCATGCTCAATATCACCCATCGAGGCGAAGTTGAATGGCGAATTGGGATTGTCGGCAATGCTGTACTTGAAGCCCTTGTCGGGTGAGAGATACATATTGCTGGGGTCAGCCACTGGAGTACCGTCCATCACAAAGCAATACTCAAAAGTATCGAAGAGATGGTCGGTCATTGTCACGCTCCACACACCGTCGCTGTCACGCTCCATAGCGAGGTTCTCCGGCAGCATCTCACACTCCAGTTCCACTTTCTTGGCCTCAGGAGCCTTGAAACGGAAGGTGATACCGTCCTCAGCATATTCAGGTGAAATGATTGGACGTGGGAAGAGACGGGCCATCACGCCAGGCGTGAACTGCTGTTCCTCACCAGTCTTGGCAGGAGCAGGCTGACCGTTCTTCATAGCCTCTTCTGCAGCCTTCTTG
>JAGCPK010000121.1 GCA_017965725.1 Prevotella sp. | reverse complement strand
CGCCGAGAAGTCTGAGTGGGCCAAGGGTCATCACGTACAGGCCATGCAACTCGAGGAGTTGTTCAGCGGCAAGGCTCCGAAGATTGACTGGAGCAAGGTGGAACAGAAGGCTGGCAGCGCTACACGTAGTGCCTCTGCTGCTGTTCTGGGTCAACTCGCTGAGCAGGTGCCCAACATGATCTGCGCTTCTGCCGACCTGTCTAACTCTGACAACACCAACGGCTTCCTGAAGAAGACCAAGGACATGGTGAAGGGTGACTTCAGCGGTGCCTTCTTCGAGGCTGGTGTGGCTGAGTTGACAATGGCTTGCTGCTGTATCGGTATGGCTCTGCACGGTGGTGTCATCCCCGCTTGCGGTACCTTCTTCGTATTCTCTGACTACATGAAGCCCGCCGTACGTATGGCTGCCCTCATGGAACTGCCAGTGAAGTTCATCTGGACGCACGATGCCTTCCGCGTTGGTGAGGATGGTCCTACCCACGAGCCCGTTGAGCAGGAGGCACAGATCCGTCTGATGGAGAAACTGAAGAACCACCACGGCAAGAACTCCGTACTCGTCGTTCGTCCTGCCGATGCCGAGGAGACAACCGTCTGCTGGCGCATGGCTATGGAGAATGTCGATACACCGACCGCTCTCATCTTCTCTCGTCAGAACATCGAGATGTTGCCAGAGGGCAATGACTACAATCAGGCTACTAAGGGTGCATACGTGGTTGCCGGCTCAGACGAGAACTACGACGTCATCCTGCTTGCTTCTGGTTCAGAGGTCTCTACCCTTGAGGCTGGTGCCAAGTTGCTCCGCGAGGACGGTGTGAAGGTGCGCATTGTGAGTGTTCCTTCCGAGGGTCTGTTCCGCAGCCAGTCGAAGGAGTATCAGCAGAGCGTGCTACCCGCTGGAAAGAAGAAGTTCGGTCTCACCGCAGGTCTGCCCGTGAACCTCGAAGGTCTCGTAGGTGCCGACGGTTGCGTATGGGGTCTTGAGAGTTTCGGTTTCTCTGCGCCTTACAAGGTGCTTGACGAGAAACTCGGCTTCACTGGTGAGAACGTTTACAACCAGGTTAAGAAACTGTTGGCATAATCCGCCAATGTCTCATCAAGAATCCCTGCATCTGTGCCGATGCGGGGATTCGTCATAACTAAGAACATAGAACAATGAAAAAGAGGATGAATTGGGTGCTCGCCGCCACCCTTATTTGCGGCGCAAGCGTGCTGAACGCCTGTAAGGAAGCAAAAGCCAATGAAGACAATCCCGCTCCCAAAGTGGTGAGTACTGAACTGATTCGTACCAGTCAGAGTTGGGACGGTGTGGAACTGCCCGACTACTTCCAGGGTCGTCCAGAACTGGTAGCGGTGAAGTATGTGTTCCCCGCTGGACAGAAACTGGGTTGGCACCACCATGTAGCTATGAATTACGGTGTACTGGTGCAGGGCGAACTGACCATCATCGGCCTGGACGGTAAGACGAAGGTGGTGCACGAGGGCGAGGCAGTTGTCGAGATGGTCGGCACCGTCCACCACGGTGAGAACCGCGGCAAGAAAGACTGCATCCTCTACATGTTCTACCTCTCGCAGAAGGATCTGCCCCTCGCCGTACAGCACCCGGATATCCCCTTAGAGTAATAATATTACTTTTAAAATATAACAATTATGAAAAGAATGTATGCATGGATGTTTGCCGCCATCCTCGTTTGCAGCACAAGCGTATTCACTGCGTGCAGCAACAACGACAATAGCACACCACCAGACACAACGGCACTCACAGTGTGGCAGGCCGGAAGGACTGTCAGCGCCGAGTCTGTTGCTGCCTACGGGGGCATTGATAAGTGCTTTGCCGCAGAGCCCATCCCTGATGGCGTATGGCAACGCATGCAGGGCAAGACCTACAAGGAGAATCCCTATATAGGTCGTGACGACCTGCGCCATGTCCGAGCCCTGCACTGGGATTACGATAACCAGATGCACGTGGGCGAGATGGTGTGCAATAAGCAGATTGCCGACTGCGTGGCCCGTATCCTGCGCAAGCTGTTCGATGCCAAGTACCCTATCCAGCGCATGCTGTTGCCAGATGTCTATGACGCTGACGATGAGACACAGATGCGCGACAATAATTCTTCGTGCTTCTGCTACCGCAACATCGCAGGCAGCACCAATCTGTCGAAACATGCCCGCGGACTGGCCATCGACATCAACACGCTTTACAACCCTTATTATAAGGTGCGCGAGGATAGCACGCTCTTCATCCAGCCCGCCACGGCTGAGGCCTATTGTAATCGCGACTGGGACTTCCCCTACAAGATTGACCACGACGACCTCTGCTTCAAGCTCTTCACCGAGGCAGGCTTCGATTGGGGCGGTGACTGGACCACGCGTAAGGACTACCAGCATTTTGAACTTATAGAACAATGAAAAAGATTCTGCGCTCGACTTTGCCTCTTGGCTCATAAGGACTTGAAATCTCAGAAGAGTCAAAAATAGGAGATTATAAATATGCAGACAAGATTCAAGAAAAATGCAAAGATTTTCGACATCGTGATTACCGCCGTGGCGGGCATAGTGTCAGTGGGCGTTATGCTGTATGCCGTTATCCACTTCGGCCTGCAAGAGGCATGGCCAGAACTCGTGCTCAACCTCTTTTATATCGCCTGTCTGGTGATGATCTGGATGTATTTCTTCAACCGACTGGATAGCCATCGCTTCAACTACTGGTGTTCCATTTCGGTAGGCACAACGGTGCTGCTGCGCGACATTCTCTTTGCACCCCCATTGGCCTATTATTCCCTGCATCTAGCGTGTCTCACACTCTCGGTGTTGCTGCTCTGCATGCTCACCTTCTTCTATGCCCGAAAGAACTGGCAGAGTTACACCAAGCGCAACCTGTGGGCCATCTGCGTCATCGACATAATCATTGCCGCACTTTACAACTATGACATTTATCTTGAGCCCATCAACGAATACACCAACTATCTGCTGACCGAAATCTGGATTCGACCTACCATCACCTACGGGCTGGTGGCCTGTTTCGTAACGGAAGCAGAGAAAAACAAATAAATAGTAATACAGTATAACTATTAATTTCAAAACAATTATGAGGTTCATGCTTTGGATGCTCGCCGCTATGCTGACCTGCGGACAGGTGATGGCGCAGGGAAGCCTTATCCGGAAAGTGGGCACCATGCTCGACTCTATGTCGGTGAAGGGGCTTGACCGTCGCTATATTGATGCGCCGGAGAAACCTTGGCAGATTATCGCTCGTGGCAATGTGAACCAGACCATTTTGAGTATGAAAACCCATGGGAACATGGCAGGTATAGAATATTATGCCAATCCGTACATGAAAACTGAGCCTTCGCAATATGTAGGATTGTGGGCTGGTTACAGAGGCTATGGCGTGGGTTATACGTTTAACGTCGGTGGCGACAAGGGTGGCAGTTTTACTATTGGTGCCACGGGAGGTGCCTATGGCATCAACGTGCGTATCCACTCGTTCGAGAACGACAACCCCTACCTGAATCTGGAAAGCGATATAATTGATGAGAAAGACAAAGAAGAGTGGGAAAAGACACAGTTGATAGACCCTATCCGTGTGAAAACGGTCATCGCCGACGGATACTATTTGTTCAATGGCAAGAAATTCTCCTATGCTGCAGCCTACGACCAGTCGGTGATACAAAAGCGTTCGGCGGGGTCGCTGATGGCAGGACTGATGTACAACTATACACATATCGATTATGCCACCGACAACAACGGAGACCTGGTGTATCTAATGGAGGGACTCGGCAGGGTTAAACTATGGCAGGGCAGTGCGGGCGTAGGATATGCATACAACTGGGTCCCCACCCACGGACTGCTTATCAACGTCATGGCGATGCCGATGCTGACCTTTGTTAACAAACTCAAGGCCTATGGCTATGCAACCAACGTAGAAGAGTTGCTAGATGACCCATACTGCTGGAACCCGGATATTACCGACGAGGAATGGGATGAGTGGTTCTATGGCAACCTGCATATAACCCCCATGGGCGATAAGACATTCAACAGCGGTATCAGTTTAGGTTTCGATGCCCGTATGTCGCTGACTTACAACTTTGGGCGCTATTTCTTCAATGCATACGGACAATTCAATAATATCCGCTATCATCACAATAACACCAACGGATATCTGAACGACTGGTTTATCAACACCTCTTTTGGCATACGACTATAACCAGATATGCAAGCGATTGGGCATCGTTGAAGAAAAAACGAAGAAAAAATGGTTTTGTTTCATGAAAAATGACTATCTTTGCATATCAAATCACATAAATAGACAAATATGGAAATAAAAACAATCGGAATTGCCAGTGATCATGCTGGCTTTGCCTTAAAACAATTTGTAAAGAAGTATCTCGAAGAGAAGGGATACGAGTATAAGGACTACGGCACCTATACTGAGGACTCGTGCGACTACTCCGATTTCGGCCATGCTCTGGCTGAGGGTATCGAGCAGGGCGAGGTGTTCCCCGGTATCGCCATCTGCGGTAGCGGCGAGGGTATCAACATGACGCTGAACAAACACCAGAGCATCCGTGCAGGTCTCTGCTGGATTCCTGAGATTGCCCACCTGATCCGTCAGCATAACAATGCCAACGTGCTGGTGATGCCAGGTCGTTTCATCTCAGAGGAGACTGCCCGTGCAATCATGGACGAGTACTTCTCTACCGAGTTCGAAGGTGGACGTCATCAGAAAAGAATAGACAAGATCGCGATTAAGTGAGGAAAATGAAAGCATGCTTTCATTTTCGAACGTGAGCGATCTCGACCGAAGGTCAAGATTCCTGTTAAGTGAGCAAAGGATAATCCCCCTCTCCTAACCAATAAAAAAAGGCGTACCCAATCGGATACGCCTTCTATTTTGTTCACAACAATCTATTAATCATTGCTTATCAGGGGATACACCTTGCTCTCTACGGGATCCATGTACCATGTGGTACTGATGATGGTGTTGTCAACGCCCCACTCGTTGAAACGCGGGTAGGCATTCTTGACACATACTTTCTCCAAAGGATACAGGAAACGAACATAGTCATCGACATACTCCTGATCCTCCTTCGTCTCGTAGTATGCCATCAGCACTTCCTTGGGACAAGCGCTGGGAATCATAATGGCGTGTGGGTCTTCACCGATCTTTGACAGGAACACCTTTCTGCCACCCATGCTCTGGTTCCTGATATACGGCTGGTAAGCAGCGTTGAGGATAGAATAATCATTGGGAACTGTAAACTCCTCGACAACAGGTGCCAGGGTATTGCCATGCAGTTCTGTATTGATGAATACTCTTTCTGCAGAGCCAAACAACTGGTGAACCTCTGTTTCGTTGTTGATCACATCGCCATTGATGTTCTCGATGTAAAGTTCATCGTTTGCACCACAAGCAAGAACGCTCCACTCGATAAGATTAGCCTCCAAACGCTTGTACTTCAGCACAACGTCGTTCATGTCGTAATCACCGTAATCTCTGTCTTCGAAGCAGAAGACGTATTCAGCGAGTTCGGGCTCAACGGGAGGAGGAGGCAAAACGCCACCCATCACCTGGAACACCATATCGTTGCAGTCAGAGTCGGCACCCGTCTCACACATGAGGTAAGTCAGGTTGTTGCACCAGAACCAAGCCATTCTCGGATCATTCTCAGCCATCTTGGCACTTGCGAAATGTCCGTGATGATTAACGTAGGCATTCAAGAGGCCATCGGCATACATCTCACCTTTACGCAGAGTGCCATCCGTGGTGTTTTCAGCATCACGACTTCTGGTCATAAAGCCAATCTTGTATCCTGCGGGGAACTGGAATGAACCTTTCACACCAGCACTTGGAGTAGCATTATCTCCCCAATAAATCAATGCAAAGGCCTTATTACGATTTAAGAGTGCATCTTTCAAACCAGCGGGGTTAACATCACCTTCAACAGCGTACTGCAGGTCCATAGCCTTGTACTTGGGCAGATTCTTGAAGAACTGTGCCTTATCGGCGTCAGTCTTACCGGCAATTTGTTCCTCCTTAAAATAATAATAGTAGAGGTCGCAATATGTAATCTCTGTCGTCTTACCGTCATCCTTATAGACGGGAGCCAGCACGATGGGGTCTTCGCCAGTGCTCAAAGGATAGTTGTCAAGCGTTGAGAATTGACTGTTTCTGATTCTGGAGATGTTCTTTCCTTTGTTGGGCAGGAACTCAAAGAAAGCAGCAGCCAGAGTTGTCTCGTACGTCTCCTCGTAAGGCTCGATATCAATCATCAAGTCGAAATCTGTCTTGTTCTCAGGCAAAGCGACAGAATAGAGGTTGTCGTTTTCCCAACCAGCAAGGAGACCCCTATATTGAGTCTTGATATTATAATCATCCGGGTGCGTGGCATAGAGTTGGTTGTAAGAAGGAGTCGGCTCTGAAAGAACCAGCATGTCCTTAATGGCATCCAACTGATTGGTGATACTTGCAGCCAGACCTCTCGTACGAGCCTTCGATGTGGTGGGAGCAAAATCGACCTTCTGCTCACCTACCTTGAAACTCTGGATGTAATAACGTCCGTCTTTCGACACACAGGCAGCATAGAGTTTGTCGAGTGCCTTAGGAGCATCGTAATACAAGGTGACACTTTCACCATACTTCACATTCTGCTGGTTAAGGATCTGAGAACCATTGCAATTCATAGTACCAAAGGGAGAGGCGGTAAGAATCTGAACTTTAGCGACATCGCTGAGTTCAGGAGTGTTAACGGTTAAGGTAACCTTCCCATTGGCAGTCAGACACCAGTCCTGATTAGGATTGAAGGTAACTCCAAAAATGTTTTCTGCGTTTTCCTTGGCGTTTTCCTTCACAGCGCTCTCATCGAACACGTCTTTACTACACCCACATAGGATGAGCGTACTAAACACAAAAAAACTAACTACTTTTTTCATAAAAAAATTTTTAAATGGTAATGTTTGATATTAATTTTGTTGGCAAAGGTACACTTTATCCACGGAACTGGCATGTCAACAGCGCAAAAAAACATGTTATTTGCGCAAAAAACATATATTTTTGCGTTTTTGTGATGTTTTTCTTGTTCTTTTCTAAAAAATAATCTACCTTTGCATTCAGATTAAAAATCAAGGATAATAGATGCCCGCCTATTACTTTTATGGTATAGCAGCAACCGTCTTTATGGTTTCCTGTTGGTCGTTTGCGGCCATCAGGTGGTTGCACACCTGCGACGCTCCGAAGCATCGCTGGAGTTATGTGTGGCCAGACCGGAAACTGCAGGTATTGTTAGAATTACTGAGCACTGCTTTGTTGCCATATATATTCGACCCAACCAGTCCGTCGGCGTGGCTTATGGAGAAATGCTGGTTGCCTACATGCGGGTACCTTTATATCGCCGTCATCCTGCTGTGTTTCTTTGGCAGGGTACAGTTATGGAACCGTTGGCACAGCGTCAGCATCGTGGCATCTGGCATTGTCATACTTACCATGCTGCCAATAGTGGTGAATGCCTGGATGGGTGGCACATTAATTCCCCAGCAATACTACCTCATCATCATCGCCATTGTCACTGTCGTCAGTTTCCTCATGATGTCCTTTGCCTTTATGGCCATGTGGCAGGTGGGGCACTGGATGAAGGAGACACGCGACAACAACTACTCAAATCCTACTGACTTCCCACTCCCCTTGGCACAGCGTGTATGGTTTGCCCCCGTCGTCTTTACTCCCCTCTACTGGCCAGCCTTCATCTTGGACTCTCCACTGGCCATGGCCATTCAGAACCTGCTCATGGGTTTCATGAACATAGCACTCCTCATCATAGTCCTGCCAGCCTGGCGACGCAAAATCATCATACCTGATGGCGACGAACCCGAGCCAGACAACTCTCGCGATGACCTGCCACCAGAACGCATCGAGACAATAGCACAGCGCATAGAAGACTTCGTATCCAAACGTCAAGGATACCTTGACGAACACCTCAGGATTGAGAACGTGGTGACCGAGTGCGGCTACAATCGAAATTATATCTCCCGAGTCTTTAAGGAGCGGTACGGTGGGTTCTACACATATGTCAACAAACTACGTCTAGAACATTTCGATCAGTTCATCCGGCAACACCCGGAGGTCACCAAGGAGGCTGCTGCCCATGCTTCCGGCTTCAGTTCCTATCAGGCTTACTACCGCGCCAAGGAGCGACTCACCTGAGCCATCGTTTTGGGGCGTTCATCGGGTTGGAACACCAAACTCCCTCACCCACTCTTTCAATATTTCTACGGCATCCGCATGATCAGGAGAATAACGGAGTATCACGGTGATAAGGCGAAGACTATCGCTCTCGATGACCTTACCATAATACTCCCATTCGTCTTCTGCGCCTTCATGAATGCTATAGTCATCACCAACATCCACCAGATCGGCTCCCATGCCCATCATCTGCTGTCCAGGACTACGCATCATATCGTTGAGAGAATCGACCATCACGGAAATAGACACATCATCCATCATAAACACTTCCTGCATCCCCTCCTCCTCAGGCAAGTCCTGATGAACGAGGAACGAGGGATAGTTGATGTCAAAGCCCAGACGGTCACTATGGTATTTCATCAATGTATAGTTTCCCATACGAATAGCCACACTATCGGCACTTGTCATTTCTGAGGTATAGGCACGAGGTTGTTTCTGACTATTAAAACAACCTGCCAACAGGAGTAGCATTCCGACAACTACTATCAAGGCAAAATGATTCCTTTTCATATCAAAAAATGTAATTTTAACGTTGCAAAGATACAAAAAAGGGGGGAATAAGACATCAAAAATCATAAATTTCGAAAAAAAAACGGGAAATATTTCGGTAATCTACTGAAAATTAGTAACTTTGCAGTCCAAAATCGAACAATTATCGGTTTACACATTATTAATATATATAGAAGAATAGAAAAATGACAAAGGCAGAGATCATCAAGAAGATTTCAGAGGAGACAGGCATTCCAAGCAAGGATGTTGCCGCCACCGTTGAGGGATTTATGGAAGAAATCCGTATTAGTCTGGCAGAGAATAAGGAGAACGTCTATCTGCGTGGTTTCGGTACTTTCACTGTGAAGCATCGTGCAGCCAAGACCGCCCGTAATATCTCCAAGAACACCACCATGGTTATTGACGCTCACGACTATCCCGCATTCAAGCCCTCGAAGAGTTTCATCGGAAAAATGAAGTAATTAATTAAATAGTTTTTTAAGTTATGCCAAACGGAAAGAAAAAGAAGGGCCACAAGATGGCTACTCACAAGCGTAAGAAGAGACTGCGCAAGAATCGTCATAAGAGCAAGTAAGGCTCTGCGATTAGCCGCAGCAAAAGAAATGAAAGGAGTGTGTCAGGATCCCCTGAGGATTGCGACACACCCTTTTTGAGTTAATTAACCCTATCAAGAAAAAGCAAGTAACAACAATGACAAGCGAAGTAATCATTGATGTGCAGCCGAAAGACATCTCGATAGCCCTGCTCGAAGACAAGACACTGGTGGAATACCAGAAGGAGCAGCGCACGGCTTCGTTCTCGGTGGGCAACATCTACGTGGCAAAAGTGAAAAAACTGATGCCCGGACTCAACGCCTGCTTTGTAGATGTCGGCGCAGAGCGCGTGGCATTCCTGCATTATCTTGACTTGGGCTCTCAATTCTGCTCCTACGAGAAATACCTGAAACAGGTAGTGAGCGACAGGAAGAAACTCTATCCCATCCAGAAAGCCACCATACAGCCCGCACTGAAGAAAGACGGTAGCATCGCTAACGCACTGAAGGTTGGACAGGAGATTCTGGTACAGATTGTAAAGGAACCTATCAACACCAAGGGACCGCGACTGACGTGTGAACTCAGTTTCGCAGGCCGTTACCTTGTGCTGATGCCCTTCGAGGATAGTGTTTCTGTATCGACAAAAATCAAGAAGGGTGAGGAAAGAAGCCGACTGAAGCAACTCATCCAGAGCATCAAGCCCAAGAACTTCGGCGTGATTGTGCGTACCGTAGCAGAAGGGAAGCGCGCCGCTGAACTTGACGCTGAGATGAAAATCCTGCTGAAACGCTGGGAAGAAACCATTACCAAAGTACAGAAGACGATAGAACGTCCACAACTGTGCTTTGAGGAACAGAGTCGCGCCGTCGCATTGTTGCGCGACCTGTTCAATCCTACCTATGATGGCATCCACATCAACGATGAGGACATGTTCCATCAGGTGAAGGACTACCTCGGACTGATTGCCCCGGAGAAAAAAGACATCGTGAAACTATACAATGGCACGGTGCCTATCTTCGACAATTTCAACGTCACCAAGCAACTCAAGTCAGGATTCGGCAAAACCGTCAACTACAAGCATGGCGCCTATCTTATCATAGAACACACAGAGGCGATGCATGTAGTAGATGTGAACAGTGGTACCCGTGTGAAAAAAGACAACGGACAGGAAGCCAATGCTCTGGAGACAAACCTCGGTGCTGCCGACGAACTGGCACGCCAACTGAGACTACGTGATATGGGAGGAATCATCGTAGTAGATTTCGTCGATATGAAACTGGCCGAAGACCGTCAGATGCTTTATGAGCGGATGTGCAAGAACATGCAGAAAGACCGCGCCAAGCACAACATCCTGCCACTCTCGAAATTCGGACTCATGCAAATCACCCGTCAGAGGGTACGCCCCGCCATGGACGTCAATGTGGAAGAAGAATGTCCCACCTGTCACGGTAGTGGCAAGATCAAGTCGAGCATCCTGTTTACAGATCAGTTAGAGAGCAAGATTGACCGTCTGGTCAACAAGATTGGAATCCGCAAGTTCTACCTGCACGTCCATCCCTATGTCGCAGCCTACATCAACAAAGGCGCCATCAGCCTGAAGATGAAATGGCAGATGAGATACGGCTTAGGCGTGCGTATCGTGCCGTCGCAGAAACTGGCTTTCCTGCAGTATGAGTTCTATGATGCAGACCGCCAGTTCATCGACATGCAGGAAGAAATTGAAACAACGTGATTATGCTGACACTAAAAGTTCTGTTCTGGGTTTGTCTGTTCATCGTGTTCTATACCTACTTAGGCTATGGAATGCTGCTGTACTTCATCATCCGCATCAAAAGGATGGTGAAGGGGAAGAAATCCCCCACCCCGATGCCGACAGATGAAGAACTGCCCACGATGACACTCATGATTTGTGCCTACAACGAACAGGACGTGGTAGCAGAGAAAATGCAAAACACCCGCGCCCTGGACTATCCGAAGGATAAGTTCAGGGTGATGTGGGTAACTGACGGCAGCAATGACCGTACCAACGAACTGTTGACTGCCTACCCTGAAGTTGACATCGTGTTCAGTCCGGAGCGTCGCGGTAAGACTGCCGCCCTCAAGCACGGACTGCGCGAAGTCAAGACACAATATGTAGCCTTCACTGATGCAAATACTATGATCAACCCTGGAGCCATGAAGGAGATTGCCCGACAGTTCAGGGACAAGACCGTAGGCTGCGTCAGCGGTGAGAAACGCGTGGCACCTCGTCAGGAGGGTGAGATGGCAGCCGAAGGCGAAGGTCTCTACTGGCGCTATGAGAGTACACTGAAGAAATGGGACAGTGAACTCTACTCCACTATGGGAGCAGCCGGCGAACTCTATGCGATGGATCCGACACTCTGTCGTGACGTGCCTGACAATGCCCTGCTCGACGATTTCATGATGTCGATGTATGTGGTTGATGAAGGCCATCGCATCGCTTACGCTCCCGATGCCTATGCACTGGAGTACGGTTCAGCCGACATCCACGAGGAATCGAAGCGTAAAAGACGTATTGCTGCAGGAGGTTTGCAGAGTATTTGGTGGCTACGCAGGATGCTCAACCCGTTCCGTCAGCCACTGGTGGCCTTCCAGTATATCAGTCACCGTGTATTGCGCTGGAGTGTGACTCCTATCGCCATGGTTATCCTATTGCTTGTCAACATTGCCCTTGTTGTTCTGGGGGCAGGCACATTCTTTACCATCGTACTTATCCTGCAACTGCTATTTTATCTGGCAGCCCTTCTGGGATATCTGCTCAACGAACGTGGACACAAGAACAAGTTGCTCTTTACTGCCTATTATTTCGTCTTCATGAACTTAAACGTGTTCCGTGGAATGGGATATCTGAAAAGCCACAGCAACAGCGGTACATGGGAAAAAGCAAAAAGAAGTTGAATTTTTTTTCTTATTTTTGTTTGTAATTCGTTTTTTTTTCTTACTTTTGTACCCGAAAGGCAATTATCCAACCTTTTGTATAAGGAATATCGCATAAAAGCCAATGGAACAAAGTGAGAAAGAAATCCTGCTGCAGAAGTTCGCCGAGATCAATAGAAAGTTGAAACTAGCTACTGAACAGCTTGAGATTGCAAACAAGAAATTGAAGGAATACGAAGAGAAGGCTCAGAAGGCTGAGAAAGCCAGTCAGATGAAGTCTCTCTTCCTGGCCAACATGAGCCATGAAATCCGTACTCCCTTGAATGCAATCGAGGGTTTCTCACGTGTCCTTGTCGAGACTGACTCCGAAGAGGAACGGATGAAATACTACCAGATCATTGAGAGCAACAACCAGCGTCTGGGAAGTCTCGTCAATGAGATCCTCGACCTTTCCCGAGTAGAGTCAGGAGAGATTGCCATCAAGAAGTCGATGACAGATCTCAACCATTTGTGCGAAAGCATCATCCAACTTTTCAAGTTCCGTTGTCCTGATAGTCTTAAACTGGAGTGGGACAAACCTCTGATGTCTGCCATCATGAATACCGATGCCAACAGATTGACACAGGTATTCTCCAACCTCATCAGCAATGCACTGAAGCATACTTCGAGTGGCAGGATTACCTACGGCTACCGCCTCATCAATGAGACACAGGATATTGAGTTCTTCGTTAAGGACACAGGATCAGGCATTGCCCCTGAGTTCTTAGCCCATATCTTCGACACCTATGTCTCACAGGATGCAGAACGGCAGCAGGGTTTCGGTCTCGGACTACCACTCTGTAAGATCATCGTCGAGAAGTTGGGTGGAACCATCAATGTCGAGTCTGTTTTAGGCAAAGGCAGCACCTTTACCTTCGTCCTGCCTTTCGATGGTACTATCGGTGGTATGAACACGGTTCATAATACCACCACGACTAACGTACGCACCATCCGTGTCAGCGAGCGACCGACATCAAATATGAAGACTATCCTTGTGGCAGAAGACGAGGACAGCAATTACGAGTTGGTAAAGATTGTGCTTCAGAAGCGTTACCGTCTGATTCGTGCGCACAATGGTATTGAAGCCGTACAGATGAACGAGGACGAGCATCCCGCCATGATCCTGATGGACATCCGCATGCCAGGCATGAACGGTCTCGATGCCACCCGCATCATCAAGGAGGTGTCCCACAACACACCTGTCGTGGCTCTGAGTGCTTATGCCTTTGACGAGAATATCCGTGAGGCAAAGGCTGCAGGATGCGACGAGTTCATGGCCAAGCCTTTCCGCGTGGAGCACCTTATTGAGATGGTAAAAAAATATGTTGACTGATTTTTAGTTCAGAGTAAATAGTTATAGAAATGGGAAAACTCGCAGTACAAAAGTATTTCGCATTCATGATCCTCATCATCACTGTACTGATGATGATTTTTACATTTGTAGGACTCTACGGTGGTAATGTCAACCCTGCAGGCAACACGGCACGTTCACTTCTTGTCTATGCACTGCCCGTACTCATCATCGGTAATGCCGTCCTGCTTATCTACTGGCTCGTCCTTCGTCGTTGGCACTGGGCACTGATGCCACTTATCACCCTGCTCTGCTGCATTCCCTACATTGGGACAATCTATCAGTTCGGAGGTCTTGACGAGTCTGCAGAGAAACAACCCGGTTTGAAAATTGCCACATACAACGTAGCATTATTCGGACGTGAGGCTTCAGGTTTCATGGCACAGGACATCCTCTCTGAGATGAAGAAGCAGAAGGTGGATATCGCCTGTTTCCAGGAGTATTCAGACCAGAGCGGTGACAAAAAGAATTCAGACTCCTACAAGGAATATTTCCCTTATATGGTGATGGGCCAGAGCGACATGGTGATCTATAGCCGTTACCCAATTGTGAGGTCGAAGAACATCCCCTTCGAGATGACCAACAACAGTGCCATGTGGGTTGAGGTTAAAGTCGAAGACAAGGTCATCCGTGTTTATAACGCTCATATGGAGACGACGGGTATCAATACTACCATGCATCGTGCTGCCAAGACACAGATAAACACAGGCATGGATGTGGAAGGTAATGTTTTGCTTCGTGCCCTCTATGGAAATTATACCATCGGCATGATGGCCCGAGCAGGACAGGCCAATGTTTTGGCAATGGATATGCGCGAGTCGGAAGTTCCCGTCATTGTCTGCGGTGACTTCAACGATGTTCCCTACTCCTATGTTTATAATACGATGTTGGGCGATAAGGTTGATGGATTCAAGGAGTGTGGCAGCGGTTATATGTACACTTACCGTGGTGGCAAGAAGAACGTACGTATCGACTACATTTTCCACGACAAGGCATTCAAGGGCCTGACATATTACAAGAAGGAACTCACCTACTCCGACCACTACCCCGTCTTCATGAAGATAGACATCAACAAACCCAAGGCTGAAGAATAACAATAAATCCTGACCAGTTGGTCAGGATTTATTATTTCATACAATCTTAAAACGAACCCTGAACGAACGGTCTTTCTCGTCCCAGTTGGTACCGAGGAGTTCAAAACGTCCTATCTGCGAGGTACTACGTACATGTTTGCCGATGCAGGGACACACGTCATAATCACCAATACGCACCAGACGAATCGTCTCTGAGGCATCTGCAGGCAGACGGTCGAGCGACACATCTTCAGGCAAATCATCACGAGTAACATATTCAAAGGTGACGGGCAAATCCTCGTCAATCAACTCGTTCATTCTACGTTCTATCTCTTTCTCGTCTTGACGTGAAGGCTTACGGTCCAGATAGAAACTCATCTTGCTCTTCTTCCGCTCCACATGGGCATTATAACTCCGTTCACAACCGAATAGCCGGATCATCGTCTGATTCAGCAGATGCTCCGCAGTATGCGCAGGCGGGAACTCAGATTTATTATGTTCGTTCAGTTCGTAATCCATCCAGTTATCTATTTGTTTATGATTTGAATTTCAAAACCATAGCACCTAAGGGCGGAAGGAGCAGGCCGACAGTAGCATCGCGCTGAAGCAATAGTTTCTGATTCTCGCCTGTAAGCAGGTCGGTAGCCTGTACAGTCTTTTCCTTGAGGTTCAGGTAATTGAAAGCATGGGCGGGAATGGTGACATTCATCGTCTGCGGCAGATCGTCGAAATTGACTGCCACCAACAGCACCTCACTGCCAGCCTTGCGAAGGAAGGCATACTGGCGATGATACTGGCCATTGGCATACATGAGGTCGAAAGATACGCCATCCGTGACAGCCTTCTCTGTACGGGCAATGTTCATCACCTTATTATATATAGTAGCAAGAGCCTTCTCTTCCTTCGTCAGTTTGTGCCCAAAGGTACGCACGATAGAATCCACACTCCAGTAGTCGAAGATGGTGGTCCGACCATCGTTGCCACTGAAGCCCTCTTTGTCCATACCGCGCTCACCGTACTCCTGTCCGAAGTAGATCATCAACGGGTTCTGCTGCAACAGGGCCGACACGATCAGTCCCGGGATTCCCTTGCGGGCATCGCCTGCAAAGAAACTACTTGCCACACGCTGTTCATCGTGGTTCTCGAGGAAGTAGAGCATGTGGTCGCGGATATCGTCGGTTTGCTGCCATGCAGAGGTGATGGCGTGAGTAGATTGGTTGCCACGGATCACCTCGCGGATAGTGTCGTACATGCCCACCTTATCGTAGAGATAATCGAAACCGGCAGCCAGATAGTTGCGGTATTCAGCGGGATTATACACCTCGCCAATAAAAATCTTATCAGGATAGCGAAACTTTACCTTATCAGTGGTCCACTGCCAGAAAGCAGCAGGCACCATCTCTGCCATATCACAGCGGAAGCCATCGACACCCTTCTTTGCCCAGAAGAGCAGGATATCCGTCATCTTGCTCCATGTGTCGGGAATCGGATTGAAGTGTCCTACCCTACCCGCATAATAATCGACACCGTAGTTCAACTTCACCGTTTCGTACCAGTCGTTCATGCCTGGGGCATTATGGAAACAGTCATTACCCGTAGCCTTTGCAGGCTCTTCGATGTAAGGTTCCTGTTCGCCACCATAGAGGTCAAAGTAGGGCGTAAAACGCTGCCCTGGACAATAATAGAAATTGTTCTGCGGGTCGAAACCCATCTGGGGATTATCGTCCTCGCCCAAATCCTTTACGCCCTCAGGCTTGCAGATGGAATGGTACTGACGAGCCACGTGGTTAGGGACGAAGTCAATGATGACCTTCAGCCCCGCCTTGTGGGTACGCTCGATAAGTGCCTCAAACTCCTGCATACGTTGGTTGACATCCACAGCCAGATCCGGATCAATGTCGTAATAATCGGTGATGGCGTATGGTGAACCAGCCTTGCCCTTCACGATAGCGGGATGATTGGTGGGAATGCCATAGGAGGCGTAATCCGTCTGAGTGGCGTGGCGGATGATGCCCGTGTACCATATATGGCTCACGCCCATCTCCCTGATTTTTTTCAGGGTGCTGGGCGTGAAGTCGTTCATCTTTCCACATCCGTTTTCCTCAATCGTTCCACCTTCCTTCCGGGTGGTGTTCCGATTGCCGTACAGACGAGTAAAGACCTGATAGACTATTAACTTTTTCACCTTTTCACTTTTTTACCTTTTCACCTTTACTCAATGCCGTGGGCATTGACATCACGGTTAATCTTGGCAATCATGCCCTGAAGAGCCTTACCAGGTCCACATTCTGTGAAGTCGTCGGCACCATCGGCAATCATATTCTGAACACTCTGTGTCCAGCGGACGGAAGAAGTCAACTGTGCGATGAGGTTAGCCTTGATCTCTGCGGGATCAGTATGAGGCTTAGCATCCACATTCTGATAGACAGGACACTTCGGAGCCTTGATCTCCGTCTGCTCAATGGCAGCCTGAAGTTCATCCTTAGCGGGTTGCATCAGCGGAGAGTGGAAAGCACCACCCACCTTCAGCGGCAGGGCGCGCTTGGCACCAGCAGCCTTCAACTGCTCGCATGCCTCGTTGATAGCCTCGATATCGCCAGAAATAACCAACTGTCCAGGACAGTTATAGTTGGCAGGCACAACGACGCCCTTACCTAATTTGCTCACCTCAGCACATACCTCTTCAACCTTCTCGTCAGGCAGAGCGATGATGGCAGCCATCGTGGAGGGCTGAGCCTCACAGGCTTTCTGCATAGCCATCGCACGGGCATATACCAGACGCAGACCGTCCTCGAAACTCAAGGCACCGGCAGCTGTAAGGGCAGAAAACTCACCGAGAGAGTGTCCGGCCGTCATCTTCGGATCAAAGGCATCACCCATGCAAAGGGCTGAGATGACGCTATGGAGGAAGACGGCAGGCTGGGTCACCTTCGTCTGACGCAGTTCCTCGTCTGTTCCCTCAAACATGATATCGGTAATGCGGTAGCCAAGAATCTCGTTGGCCTTCTCAAACAATTCCTTTGCCAATGGGTTATTGTCGTAAAGATCTTTACCCATGCCTGTAAACTGTGCTCCTTGTCCAGGAAAAACAAATGCTTTCATCTTTTTACCTTTTTACTTTTTTACATTTTTACCTATTTCTCTCCTTTCAGGGTGCAAAATTACTATAAAAATCCGAAAGATGCCCCTTGAAATTCATTTTTTTAGCCAAAGAGGGATGAATATCGAAAAAAATGTGTAAGTTTGCACTGGATAAAGAGAAAAGTGAACTGGAAATGAAGTTAATTGTCATCACTAAACCCACGTTTTTCGTGGAGGAAGACAAGATTCTTGTCAATCTTTTCGAGGAAGGACTAGAGAACCTTCATCTATGTAAGCCGGGGTCATCGCCAATGTATTCCGAACGTCTGCTGACATTATTGGGTGAAGACCTGGCCTCCAAGATTACGGTACACCATCATTTCTATCTGAAGGAGGAATACAAACTGAGGGGCATTCATATCGATGATGCCCGTACGGAACCACCTTCGGGCTACAAAGGTAGTATCACCCGCACCTGTCACGCCATCAGCGAACTTAAAGAGGCCAAGAAACACTCCAACTACGTGTTCCTGCAGTCCATTTTCGATAGTCAGACAGTGTCCAGTGAGAAGCAATCGTTTACCGAGGAAGAACTGAAGGAGGCTTCCCGTCATGGACTCATTGACAAGAAGGTCTATGCCTTAGGTGGCATGAACCTCGACAATGTAAAATTTGCCAAGGACCTTGGTTTTGGAGGCATCGTCATCTGCGGCGACCTATGGAACCGTTTCGACATTCACAACGAACTTGACTATAAGGAATTGCTTCTGCATTTCGAGCGGTTGCGCAAAGCAATAGATTAACAATAAAGATATACAATACATACACTATGTCAGAGAAGAATTCATATTTGGTTTTTGCTGGTACTGCGACGAAGTACCTGGCAGAGAAGATTTGCCAAAGTCTGGGTTGCCCACTAGGTCAGCTCCTGATTACCAAGTTCTCAGATGGAGAATTCGCCGTGAGTTATGAGGAAAGCATTCGCGGACGCGACATCTTCCTCGTACAGAGCACCTTTCCCAGCAGCGACAACCTGATGGAACTATTGCTGATGATCGATGCAGCAAAACGTGCCTCGGCACGCACCATCAACGCCGTCATCCCTTACTTCGGATGGGCACGACAGGATCGTAAGGACAAGCCCCGTGTGAGCATTGGTGCCAAGTTGGTAGCGGACTTGCTTAGTGTGGCTGGCGTGAACCGCGTTATCACGATGGACTTGCACGCAGATCAGATACAAGGATTCTTTGATGTTCCCGTGGATCATCTCTATGCCTCAGGTGTCATCCTCCCCTATCTGCAAAGCCTGAATCTTGACAATCTCGTCATTGCCTCCCCCGACGTGGGTGGTTCAAAGCGTGCCAACACCTATGCGAAATATCTGGGATGCCCATTGGTACTCTGCAATAAGACCCGTGCACGTGCCAACGTAGTTTCATCCATGCAGATCATTGGTGAGGTAGAAGGCAAGAATGTGGTCATCATCGATGATATGGTAGATACTGCTGGCACTATTACCAAGGCTGCCGACCTGATGAAAGAACATGGCGCCAAGACCGTCCGCGCTTGTGCTTCGCATTGCGTCATGAGTGGACCTGCCAGTGATCGTGTTCAGGAATCGGCCCTCGAGGAGATTGTCTTCACAGACTCCATTCCTTATACCCAGCGTTGCGCCAAGGTGAAGCAAATCTCTGTAGCCGACACCTTCGCAGAGGCTATCCGTCGTGTCATTAACAACCAGAGCATCAGTGACCTCTACCTCATATAAACTTGCTACCGCCATAGTGGGACTTATGGTGATGGCGGGCTGCCAGAATTCGCAGGTGCAACAGGCGCGGGAATGGAAGGCACTGAATGACACCATCGCTGAATGCTCGAAGAAAATCTCAAACCTGGTGGGTGTCATCCAACAAAGTCCATACACCACCGAGGAAACGCAAAAAGCCCTGCTGCACGACATCGACAGCATAGAGCGGCGGATGAAAGAGGCCATCCAGAACTGTGCCGAACGCAACAAGGACAACGACTTAGGAAAGTATATCCGCGAAAACTATCAAGTGGAATAAAAAAAGGAATCCCCCATCCGGTGTCGGACGGGGGATTTTTATGGATTACCCTGCGTAAGGCAATTCCAGCCACTTCACGTAGCAGAAGTCCTGACGGTGGGGCAGATTCTTGTTTTTCGGGTACATACGGACAGCACTCTTGTACTGACCGGCCTGCTTTGGTGAGTGGATAGCCTCGAACGTGTAGTTGTTGCCATCCTGCTTCACCATCTTCAACGGTTCAATAGAGAAGACATGATCCTCACCATTGGCATCGGTGGCGATATTCACTTTCTCCAAGGCAACGGCATCGTCGAGCCCCTGCTCGTTGATGACATAGCGAAGAGTGTAGGCCTCGCCAGTCAGATGCAAGCCGGAGGCAGGAGCCGTTGACTCGGCACTGACCACGCTGATGGCATCCCAACGCTCTGCCACAGTTTCCTTCCACTGAGCAATTTCCTTAGCCAGACGATTGTCATCCTTGGCAAGTTCCTTGAAGCGCTTGGCCTGTTTGATGTAGAACTTGTCATAGTAGTCATCCAACTGACGCTTCATCGTATAGTGAGGAGCAATCTGGGCGATGGAGTTCTTAATCACCTTGATCCAGCCCTTCGAGATACCCTTCTTGTCCTTATTATAATAAAGCGGTATGATCTCGTTCTCCAACAAGCCATAGATAGTAGCGGCGTCGAGTTGATCCTGATAACCCTGGTTCTGGTAGGTCCGCTTCTCGGTGAGTGCCCATCCGGCTCCCTCACGATAGCCCTCCAACCACCAGCCGTCCTTCACGCTGAGGTTCACAACACCGTTCATCTCAGCCTTCTCGCCAGATGTACCAGAAGCCTCGAGAGGACGTGTCGGGGTGTTCATCCAGATGTCAACACCCGAGACAAGACGACGGGCCAACAGGAAATCATAGTCCTCAAGGAATATCACCTTACCCACAAACTCAGGACGCTGTGAGATCTCGAATATCTTCTTAATCAAGCCTTGTCCTGCACCATCGGCGGGGTGAGCCTTACCTGCAAAGAGGAATACAACGGGATGCTCAGGATCATTCACAATCTTGCTGAGACGATCAATATCTGTAAACAGCAGGTGTGCACGCTTATAAGTGGCAAAACGGCGGCAGAAGCCAATCACCAGAGCATCGGGATTGAACTTACCAAGAAGATTGACCACACGCGAGGGATCTCCTTGGTTCTTCAACCACGTCTCACGGAACTGCTCCTTGATATACTCGAAGAGTTTCTTCTTCAGAGCCATACGAGTCTCCCAGATCTCCTCGTCGGGACAATCATAGATGCCATGCCAGATCTCTTCGTTCGACTGGTCGCTCATATGCTTCTCATTGAAGTACTTAGCATAAATCTTACGCCACTCGGTAGCACACCAGGTGGGGAAGTGAACACCATTCGTCACATAGCCCACATGGTTCTCCTCAGGATAGTAGCCGTTCCAGATGGGAGCGAACATCTTCTGAGATACCCAACCGTGAAGCATCGATACACCATTGACCTCCTGACAGGTGTTGCAGGCGAAAGTGGACAGACAGAACTTCTCACCTTTATCCTCGGGATTGGTACGGCCCATGCCAATGAACTCGTCCCATGAGATTCCGAGTTTCTGAGGATAGCCACCCATATACTTGCCGAAGAGTCCCTCCTCGAAATAGTCGTGACCAGCGGGTACTGGTGTATGTACGGTATAGAGACTAGAAGCACGAACAAGTTCCAAAGCCTGGTTGAAGGTGAGACCTTCCTCAATATAGTCGCACAGACGCTGCAGGTTACAGAGGGCAGCATGACCCTCGTTGCAGTGGTAGATATCCTTCTTAATACCGAGTTTTTTCAGTAACAGCATACCACCGATACCCAACAGGATCTCCTGCTTCAGTCGGTTCTCCCATTCGCCACCATAAAGACTGTGGGTGTTTGGCTTGACGTAATCGGAGTTCATCTCATTGTCGG
>JAGCPK010000120.1 GCA_017965725.1 Prevotella sp. | reverse complement strand
TTATGGCGGGTCTTGCAGGGAATGGCCAGCTGCAGAGCCTGTATCTCAAGGTCTTTCATGAAGGCCTGTACACGATCGGGGATGGTTCCGAAGTAGTGGTCGTCCATCTGCTGGTTCTTGGCCGAATCGTGTCCCATCAGCGTACGGCCGGTGAGCATCAGGTCAGGACGGGCGGAGTAGAGACTTTCGTCAACCAAGAAGTATTCTTGTTCCCAGCCCAGATTGCTGATTACCTTCTTTACATCGGGGTAGAAGTACTGAGCCACAGCCGTTGCAGCCTTATCGACAGCATGGAGTGACTTCTTCAGCGGCACCTTGTAGTCGAGGGCTTCGCCTGTGTAGGAGATGAAGATGGTGGGGATACAGAGTGTGTCGTCGATGATGAACACAGGACTCGTAGGATCCCATGCCGAGTAACCTCTGGCCTCGAAGGTGTTGCGGATACCACCAGAAGGGAAGGAACTCGCGTCGGGCTCCTGTTGCACGAGCAGTTTACCGCTGAAACTCTCTACCATACCTCCTTTGCCATTATGCTCAATGAAAGCGTCGTGCTTCTCTGCCGTACCCTCTGTGAGGGGCTGGAACCAGTGAGTATAATGGGTGGCGCCCATCTCCTGTGCCCACTGCTTCATGCCTGCTGCCACAGCATCGGCTATCGAACGGTCCAGACGGGCCCCGTTGTCGATGACGTCGATGAGTTTGGCATAGACATCAGAAGGCAGGTATTTATACATCTTCTGACGGTTGAACACGTATTTGCCGAAATACTCGGAAGGTCGTTCCTTGGGTGCTTTCACCTCTAAGGCCTGTTTCTTGAAGGCCTCTTCTACGACCTGGAATCTTAGGTTGCTTGACATATCTTTTTAATCAATGAATCTATTTGTGATATCAGTATATTCGTCGATACGACGGTCACGGAGGAAAGGCCACCAGCGACGCACCTGTTCGGAGTGCTGGAGGTCGAGTTCCACGATGATGCTCTCTTCCTCGTCGGTAGAAGCCTCGTAGATGATCTCTCCCTGTGGGCCTGCCACGAAGGAGGTGCCCCAGAACTGGATACCGTTGGTCTGTCCGGAAGGATCTGGCTCGTAGCCTACGCGATTGACAGCAACGACGGGGAGCCCGTTGGCGACAGCATGTCCGCGTTGTACGGTCTGCCACGCCATACGCTGACGCTGTTGTTCTTCTGGGGTGTCGCTCGACTCGTAACCGATGGCAGTGGGGTAGATGAGGATCTCTGCACCTTGGAGCGCCATCAATCGCGCTCCCTCAGGATACCACTGATCCCAGCACACCATCACCCCCAGTTTACCCACTGATGTCTCGATGGGGTGGAACCCCAAGTCGCCTGGGGTGAAGTAGAACTTCTCGTAGTAGGCGGGATCATCGGGGATATGCATCTTACGGTAGATACCTGCGATGCTGCCGTCTTTCTCCAACACGACAGCGGTGTTATGGTAAAGTCCTGCAGCCCGCTTCTCGAAGAGTGAGGTGACGATGACCACTCCGAACTGTTTGGCAATCTCTCCGAAGAGTTTCGTGGAGGGCCCAGGGATGGGCTCAGCCAAGTCGAAGTTATCCACACGCTCCTCCTGACAGAAGTAGAGCGAGTTGTGCAGTTCTTGTAGCACAATGAGTTCCGCGCCTCGTTTGGCGAGGTCGCTGATACCCTCACAGAGTCGGAGGATATTGTCTTTCGTGTCAGCCGTATTGTGCTGCTGTAAAAAACCTACTTTCAGTTCTTTCATATTTCACTTTTTCACCTTTTCACTTTTTCACTTTTGGAAATTGCATGGTACAACAATGGAGCGAGCCGTGTTGGCGGATGACGGGCAGACAGTCGATACCGATCATCTCCCTGTCAGGGAACGCCCCACCGATGATGCTTAGGGCCTCTGCGTCGAGGTCGGGTTGTCCGTAGGTAGGACAGAGCACCGCCCCGTTGATGATGAGGAAGTTGGCATAGGTGGCGGGCAACCTGTCTTCTCCGTCGTAGATAGGGCGGGGCATCGGCAGTCTCTTCAACGTATAGGGTTTCCCCTCGAGGGTGCGGAAGGTCCTGAGTTGTGCCTCCATCTTCTGCAGTTCCTCGTACTGCTCATCCTGCGGATTGTCGCATCCCACATATAAGATGGTCTCATCAGGACAGAGACGCACCAGGGTGTCGATATGTCCGTCGGTATCATCCCCTGTCAGGGTGCCGTAGTCTATCCAGAGGATACGTTCCGCACAGAGGTCGTGCTTCAGTCGCTCCTCTATCTCTTCCTTTGTCATGGGCTGGTTACGATGGGGAGCCTGCAGACATTGGGATGTCGTGAAGACCGTCCCCTTACCGTCACTCTCGATAGAACCGCCTTCGAGCACGAAGTCAAGACAATCGACATATTCGCCCTCGAGTTCGCCAGCATCATAGATCTTTCGGTTGATGGCATTGTCGAGACCTGCCTCGAACTTCTCGCCCCAGCCATTGAACTGGTAGTCGAGCAGGCGACGATGTCCCTCGTCATCTACGAGTGAAATGAAACCGTGATCTCTTGCCCAGGTGTCGTTGGTGTCGCAGACAATACGCAGACAGTCTCGTGCTGCATCCTCTGGCGCCACGACGAGAAGTCGTTCTCGCTGGGCTATTTCTCGTGCCATCTGATGATAGACGGCGATGATCTCGTCGAGCATAGGAGCCCAGTCGGTACCAGCATGCGGCCAGGTCAACTGCACACCCTCCTGCGGCTCCCATTCTGCAGGCAGCCGCCAGTGATTATGACTCGTTTTCTTGTCTATCATCATAATTTTGGCGCAAAGGTACAAAGAAATTAAGAATTAAGAATAAAGAATTAAGAATTATTTTAT
>JAGCPK010000119.1 GCA_017965725.1 Prevotella sp. | reverse complement strand
AGGATCAACACCTGCCTTTTCACAAATCTCGTTGGCCTCTTCAATACTGTTGATGCCATTCTCCTTCAGAGCAGCAAGAACCTGGTTGATACGGCGCTCCTGACTCTCAAACTGTACTTTTCTAATCATAGTCGTATCCTCCTTTATTCTTTACGTGGGTCAATTGCTTTCACTGCACCCTGATCCTCGGTACGACGACCGTAAGAACCGGTGAACTTCTTCAGAGCCTCATTAGCATCCATACCATTCTTGATGGCTTCCATCATCTTGCCGAGATGTACATATTCGTAACCGCAGACCTCGTTGTTCTCATCGAGGTACTGCTTGGTGATGTAACCCTCAGTGAGTTCCAGGTAACGGGTACCCTTAGCCACAGTGCCATAGAGTGTACCTGTCTGTGAACGAAGACCCTTACCGAGATCCTCAAGACCAGCGCCGATAGGCAGACCGCCCTCAGAGAAAGCGCTCTGTGTACGTCCATAGACAATCTGCAAGAAGAGTTCGCGCATGGCGGTGTTGATAGCATCACAAACGAGGTCAGTGTTCAGAGCCTCGAGGATGGTCTTGCCAGGGAGAATCTCAGAAGCCATAGCGGCTGAGTGTGTCATACCGGTGCAACCGATGGTCTCGACAAGAGCCTCCTGGATGATACCGTCCTTCACGTTCAGGCTCAGTTTGCAGGCACCCTGCTGAGGGGCACACCAACCGATACCGTGGGTGTAACCGGAAATCTCTTTGATCTCCTTCACTGCCACCCATTTGCCCTCCTCGGGGATGGGAGCAGGTCCATGATAAGCGCCTTTGCAAACGCTACACATGTTTTCAACTTCTTTTGAATAAATCATTGATAATAAAACTATTAATTGTTAAACAACTTGATATTTCCTACTTTTGACCTACAAAATTACTTGATTTCTTCGAATCAGCCAAGCCTACGCCTATCCATTTATGAATAATTAACGTGAGAAGAGAAATACAGAGAAGGGAGATTCTTAATATTTTCGTATCTTTGCACCCGAAACAACAGACAATAGTATTATGACAGATCAAGAACTGAATGAGAGAGTTGCTCAGGCTGTGGAGAATTTCATGGCGGGTTATGGCTGTTGCCAGAGTGTGGTGGCAGCCTTTGCCGATATCTATGGATTGGACGAGACGATGGCCAAGAAAATAGCCGCTGGCTTTGGTGGTGGCGTGGGACGTTTGCGCATGATGTGCGGTGCCGTCTCTGGCATCGTGATGCTTGTGGGATTGGACTGCGGACAGACAGAAGGCAGCGACAGAGAAGGAAAGTCGGCCTGCTACAAGGTTGTACAGGAACTATTGGCAGAGTCGAAGGCAGAAAACGGCAGCGTTATCTGTGCAGAGATTCTGGGACTCGAGGGTTATGAGAAAGCCTCGTCGAGTTATGTGGCCTCTGCAAGGACGGCGGAATATTATAAGACCCGTCCCTGTGCAGCCAAGGTGGAAAGTGCCGCCCGCATCTTTGCCAACTATCTTCGTCGCAAGAATCAGAGCATACAAAAATAAAAATCCCACCAGAGTCTCTGATGGGATTTCTGCGGTGCGTACGAGGCTCGAACTCGTGACCTCCTGCGTGACAGGCAGGCATTCTAACCTACTGAACTAACGCACCAGTTTAGGTCATTTTTCGTTTGCGGGTGCAAAGGTAGGAATAAAATCCGAATCAACAAAACATTTTAAGGTTTTTTTTCACAAAACCTCAAAAAAAGTTCATAATATCCTTTGCATCACGAGAGCGTCATGATAATTCCTGCCATCAAAGAGCCAATCCTTCAGTTTTGCTGACTCGATAAAACCTAACCTGCGGAAGAGTTTTAGACAGGGCTCATTCGTCACGTCGATGGTGGCAAAGAGTTGGTGCAGATGCAAGACGGTGACGGCATACCCAGATATCTTCTCAAGGGCACTCTGAGCATACCCCGCACGACGGAAAGGTTCCTCGATAATCAATCCCAGTTCTGCCTTACGGTTGGAAGCATCAAAGTTCACGAGGTCTATAATCCCCACCACTTCCTTCGCATCATTCTCTATCATCATCCTCACCTGACGGTCGGTATAAATATCGCCAGTGCTGTTGGCGATATACTCATGAAGTGTCCAACGACTATACGGCACATTGCTTGTACCCACATTCCACAGTTTAACATCATTCTCTATACGATAGAGGAGTTCAAGATCCTCCGGCTCCAAGGCGCGGAGATGTACTTTCGGGTTCTGAGTCATCTGTTCTGGGCTTTATTCGGATTCAGGAACGAGCGTATCTTGTCGGTCAGCATATGCATCAGCGCCATGAACGCACGGAAATAGATGGCTGCCTGGATAGGCAGCGAGAGCAGTAACGAGAGATGTCCGTAATGTTTACGGAAAAAGATGAGCATGGCCTGATAGAACACATGCACATAACGGAACGACGATTTCTGTGTTGACTCACCTTTATAATGGATGATGTCGAGGGGCAGATACCAGTTTTGCCATCCGCCTTTCAACAACCGATACGACAAGTCGATGTCCTCGCCGTACATAAAGAAATCCTCGTCGAGCAGTCCTATCTGGTCCAATGCCTTATGACGGAGCATACAATAGGCCCCGCTGATTACCTCTATCTGTCCGGGCTTATCCCAAGGCAGGTTGCTCATATAGTATTTCTTCGAGTTCCCAATCATCTTCAGGAAGGCGATCCAAGGCGTGGGCACCGCCCTTCTCGACTCAGGTGCAGGCTCTCCCTCGCGGGTGAGCATCCGCACACCTACCCCACCCACTTCGGGATGGCTGTCCATAAACGCCACGGATTCCCGCAGTGTGTTCTCATAGACCACTGTGTCGGGATTCAACAACAACACATACTCTGCCTCCGACAGACGGATGGCCTGGTTGTTGGCGCGTGCAAAGCCAACATTCTCCTTGTTGGCAATGAAATGTACCTCTGGGAAGAGCGGCTCAAGATAACCTATGGAATCATCCGTGGAATTATTATCCACCACGTATATCTCACCCTCGAGACCTTCAAGGGCTTTCTCCACACTCCTGAGACAATCTTCTAACAGCAGGCGGACATTATAACTTACAATGACGACAGACAGTTTCATGATTCAGATGATTCTTCTGTAGTTTCAGCCAGACATCGTTGCAAAGTCGGCAACACGAACGGCAGGCAGAGCAACAGGATGATGGCCAGATAGCCAAAAGTGGCATTCATATACATATAATATAAATAAGTGTTGACAACCATCGGGACCTCGAGTACCAACAGTCGGAGGATGCCCCACTGCATCAAAGCCGGTTCCTTACGACTGACCAGATCCTGATGGATTTTCTTGAATTTGAAAAGTCGTAATCCGAGGAAGGCTGAAGCCAACGTGACGAGTTCCATTGTTGACATCGCCATAAACTCTGTCTGTTTACTGTCTGCCAGCACGCCAGATTCCATCACATCCAGTTCATAGAGTAGAACCATCGCCAGTGCGACAGCAACCAGCAAGATGCAGAGCACCATCAGTAGTTTACTAACTTTCTTCATATCTTTATTTACCTTCAAATAAAATTCTGTTTTGTATAGACCTTCCCAGCGTCACCTCATCGGTATATTCCAGTTCGTTGCCTACAGCAATACCTCTTGCAATAACTGATATCTTCACGTCACCATAGGGTGCCAGTTTACGATAGATATAAAAGTTCGTGGTGTCGCCCTCCATCGTCGGACTCAATGCCAGGATCACCTCCTTCACACCACCAGCAGCCACCCGTTGCACCAACGATTCTATCTCGATGTCGCTGGGGCCCATGCCGTCCATCGGTGAGATGATACCTCCAAGGACATGATAGAGTCCCTTGAACTGCATTGTGTTTTCGATAGCCATCACGTCACGCACGTTCTCCACCACACAGATGGTAGAGGCATCCCTGCGCGAGTCGCTGCATATCGGACAAGTGTCGCTGTCGCTGATGTTATGACAGGTATGGCAGTACTTGATTTCCCGTTTCATACGGGCAACAGCTTCTGTAAACTGCTCCACCTCCGAATCTTCCTGTCTGAGCATCCAGAGCACCAGTCTTAACGCCGTCTTTTTTCCGATACCCGGCAATTTTGCGAACTCCGTCACCGCCTTCTCCAGCAGTTGTGAACTATAGGGTTGTTGTATCATCTATAATATAAATAAACTCAATTTTCTATTTCACTCAACTCCAGCCAACGCATGGATTTCTCGTCCAACTCATCCTTCAGCAACGGCAGACGTTTGCTTTTCTCCGTCAGTTCGTCAATGGAGAGCGTACCACTGCAGAGGGCTTTCTCTATCTCATGCTGCTCTGTCTCGAGGGCAGCAATCTCTTTCTCCAAGCGCTCAAATTCCGTCTTCTCCTTGTAAGTCATCTTTTTCCTGGATACCTTAGGATCATTAGATACCCTAGAATCACCAGGTTTCCTTAGATTACTTGGCTCTTTAGGATTACTGGTTTCTCGAGTGTCTCTCGGTTGAAGAACCTGCCACTCCCGATACTGCGTATAGTTGCCAGGAAAGTCTTTTATCTCGCCATTACCTTTGAACACCAGCAGATGATCCACCACCTTATCCATGAAATAGCGGTCATGTGAAACCACAATCACGCAACCAGGAAAATCCTGTAGGTACTCCTCTAATATCTGTAGAGTGACGATATCAAGGTCATTCGTCGGCTCATCGAGCACAAGGAAATTGGGGTTCTTCATCAGCACCGTACAGAGGTAGAGTTTTCTTCTTTCACCCCCCGAAAGTTTATACACATAGTTGTGTTGCTGTTCGGGTGTGAAGAGGAAATACTGTAGGAACTGTGATGCTGAGAGATGCTTTCCACCGCCCATGTCGATATATTCCGCAATGTCGCGAACCACATCAATAACCTTCTGATTCTCATCAAATTGCAGCCCTTCCTGCGAGAAATAGCCGAAGCGTACGGTATCACCGATGTCGAAGCGTCCTTCATCGGGTGGCACCTGTCCTAACAGCATCTTCAGGAAGGTGGATTTTCCCGTACCGTTGTTTCCCACAATACCCATCTTCTCGAAGCGTGAGAAGTTATAGTAGAAGTCCTTCATGATGACCACATCGTCGTACTGTTTCGAGATATACTGACACTCAAAGATCTTCGAGCCGATATAGACATTGCGCGACTTCAGGCGTATCTGTCGTTCCTCGATGCGCTGTTTGGCGATACGTTCCAACTCATAAAAAGCCTCTTCACGGTAATGGGCTTTGTGACCTCTTGCCTGAGGCATCCGTCGCATCCAATCCAGTTCCGTACGGTAGAGGTTGTTGGCACGGGCAATCTCCGCTCTCCTATTATCAATACGCTCCTGTCGTTTCTCCAGATAGTAGGAATAGTTGCCACGATAGGTGTAAATGGTCTGGTCGTCGAGTTCGATGATGACAGAGCACACACGATCCAGGAAGAAACGGTCGTGCGTGACCATCAGCAGCGTCTTGTTGCCTCGCCCCAGATAGCCCTCCAGCCATTCTATCATCTCAAGGTCGAGATGGTTTGTCGGCTCGTCAAGAATCAACAGGTCTGGCTCCGTCAACAGCACGTTAGCCAGTGCCACACGTTTCTGCTGTCCTCCGGAGAGTTGTCCCATCGGCTGACTCAGGTCACGGATCTTCAACTGTGTCAGCACCTGCTTCGCCTTCAACACCTTTTCAGGGTTACCCTGATGATTGAAACAAGCATCGAGTACGCTCTCCTCAGGATCAAAGACGGGAGTCTGTTCCAGCATCCCCACCTTCAGGTCCCTGCGGAAGATGATGCTGCCCGAGTCGTAGCCTTCCTTGCCAGAGAGCACGGAGAGCAGCGTCGATTTGCCCGTACCGTTTTTGGCTATCAGCCCCACCTTCTGACCTTCAGCAATAGAGAAACTGATGTTCTCGAAGAGCACCAGCGCACCAAACGACTTCGTCAGGTTCTGAACGTCTAAGTATGGGGTGTCCTTAGCCATTAACCAGTTCCTTGTTGATTTGTTCGATATAGTTAAGCACCTCATCCCTACCTTGTTTCTTCTCGGCAGAGGTGACAAATATCGGGGGCAGTTCCTCCCACGTCTCCAACAACACTTTCTTATAGGCTTCCACACTCGCTCTCACCTTCGCATCTGTCAACTTGTCGGCCTTGGTGAAGACAAGGGCAAAGGGGATACTCGATTCACCCAGCCATTGGATGAACTCAAGATCAATCTTCTGTGCCTCCAGACGGACATCAATCAGCACGAATACATTCACCAGTTGTTCGCGCTGCAGGATATAGCCCTGAATCATTTGCTCAAGTCTGTTGATTTCCTTCTTCGAACGTTTGGCATAGCCATAGCCAGGCAAATCCACCAGGTACCATTCATTGTTGATGATAAAGTGGTTGATGAGCAGCGTCTTTCCTGGGGTGGAACTTGTCTTCGCCAACTTCCTGTTGTTGGTGAGCATATTTATCAAACTAGACTTCCCTACATTGGAACGTCCGATAAAGGCATACTCTGGTTTCGTATCCTTCGGACACATCGACACCATCGGGGCGCTGAGCGTAAATTCTGCTTTCTTTATTTCCATCTTATCGCATATTTGGGTGCAAAGGTACTAATAAGTGAGCGAAAACTTGATATTTTTTCGTAAAAAGTTTGGAAGTTACCAAAATAATGTGTACCTTTGCACCGTTTTTCGAAACAACGTTTCCATCCAGGAAGCGTTTCCACCTCAAATTTAAAGATTTCATAATACATTTCAAGTATTTATTGTCGTTGTATGTACACAAAAGAAGAATTAGAATCAATGGATGCTGCCCAATTGATGGGTATTGCAGCTGAATTAGGAATCAAAGTCAAGCAAAGCGACGACCTTGAAACAGTGGTATATACCATCCTCGACAAAGCAGCCGAAGAGAGTGCCTCTCCTAAACGTAAGCGCACACGTATCATAAAGAAGGACACCAGTCGTGTCTATACAGTCAAAGGTAACGAAGGTGAGAATTTTGACGTGCTCAACAACCGTCCTCAGCCTAAGAACGAGACACCGTCGCTCTTTGGCGACCTGCCCGTTGCGCCAGCCCCTGCAGAGGAGGCTCCCGCAGAAGTACCTGCAGAAGCCGAGGCTCCTGCACCCAAGAAGCGCGGACGTAAGACGAAGGCAGAGAAAGAGGCTGAGGCTGCTGCCAAGGCTGCTGAGGAAGAAAAAGTTCAGCAGGCTGAAGAGGTAGCCGTTCCCGAGGCAGCGGATATCCCCGAGGCTATGGATGTGCCTGAGGCAGAGTTTGCCACTGGCGAGGGTGACGAGGGTGATGCCTCTGAACAGAAGAATCTGCTCATGCAACTGCAAGAGAAGATGGCCCAGCGTGCTCGTGACGACGAGGAGCCCAACGACGAAGAACTTGCAGAGGTTGAGGACAATACCGACAGCGTATGGGAAGGCGATCCGGGCGACGGTACAGATTTCATCACCGTACTCGACATCCCCATTGAAGACCAGGCCGCTATCCCCTCCCTCGACATCTTCGATCGTCCGATGATTAACAATAATCCTCAGGAGCAGCCTATCGTCAACAGCAACGGTCGTGCCAACGAGGAGCGTTTCGACTTCAACGATCTCATCCCTGGTAACGGTGTGCTCGAGGTGTTGCAGGATGGCTATGGTTTCCTGCGCTCCAGTGACTACAACTACCTGTCGTCACCCGACGATATCTATGTGTCGCCTGCCCAAATTAAACAATATGGTTTGAAGACTGGTGATGTCGTTGATTGCACCGTACGTCCTCCCTATGACAACGAGAAGTATTTCGCTCTCTCCACAGTGAAGGCCATCAATGGACGCAACCCATCGGAGGTGCGCGACCGTGTTGCTTTCGAGCATCTCACCCCACTCTTCCCCGAAGAGAAATATACGCTCTGTGGCGACAAGGCAACCACCAATCCCAGCGTGCGTATCGTCGATCTCTTCTCACCCATCGGTAAGGGACAGCGCGCCCTCATCGTGGCTCAGCCAAAGACAGGTAAGACCATCCTGATGAAGGATATCGCCAACGCCATCGCAGCCAACCATCCTGAGGCTTACATCATGATGCTCCTCATCGACGAGCGTCCTGAAGAGGTGACGGATATGGCCCGCACCGTCGATGCAGAGGTTATCGCCTCCACCTTCGACGAGCCCGCTGACCGTCACGTGAAGATTGCAGGTATCGTACTCGAGAAGGCCAAGCGCATGGTAGAGTGTGGACATGATGTCGTCATCTTCCTCGACTCCATCACCCGTCTGGCACGTGCCTACAACACTGTAGCCCCCGCAAGTGGAAAGGTGCTCACTGGTGGTGTCGATGCCAACGCCCTGCAGAAGCCCAAGCGCTTCTTCGGTGCTGCCCGTAACATCGAGGGAGGTGGCTCACTCACCATCATCGCCACCGCACTGGTGGATACCGGTTCCAAGATGGACGAGGTCATCTTCGAAGAGTTCAAGGGTACAGGTAACTCCGAGATCCAACTCAACCGTTCGCTCTCCAACAAGCGTATCTTCCCTGCCATCGACCTGGTGCTCTCCTCTACTCGTCGCGACGATCTGCTGCATGATGAGACCACGCTCAACCGCATGTGGATCATCCGTAAGTTCATTGCAGAGATGAATCCTATCGAGGCTATGAACACCATCCGCGACCGTCTGGTATCGACCCACGACAACGAGGAGTTCCTCATGTCCATGAACGGATAATCTCATCCGACATCATACAACAATAAAAGGCACCCGCAGGTGCCTTTTATTTATTTTTCTGCTCCAAAATTTGGAACTTTCGTTATTTATCCGTACCTTTGCACCATCAAATAAAATTAACATTAAATCCACTTACTATGGACGAATTACAAAACATTCAAGATCACATTTACATCATCCGCGGTTATCGAGTGATGCTCGATTTCGACCTCGCAGAACTCTATGAAGTTAAGACAAAAGCCTTGAATCAGGCAGTAAAAAGAAATTCCAAGCGCTTCGAAGGAGAAGAATTCATGTTTCAACTAAGTAAAGACGAGTGGATTTCTTTTACAAAATCAGTTCAGACCACGATTCCTAGCAAGGGGAATGATACTTCAATTTCAGATGATTATAACTTGCGGTCACAAATTGTGACCTCAAGATTTTCCAACAAATGGGGCGGAAATAGAACGCAGCCCTATGCATTTACAGAAATTGGCGTTGCCATGCTCAGTAGTGTTCTGAAATCAGAAGTCGCTATACAAGCAAACCGCAAGATTATGAAAGCCTTTGTCGCCTATCGTCATTTAGCAGAATTACCCCTTGCTGCCACGTATCTTGATTTGAGAAAGCAAATTGAAGATCTTAGAAATGAGGTCAACGACATCCTTTCAGATCAGAACGACATCAACAAAAGCACTCGCGCTCAACTCGATGCTATTAGCACTGCTTTGGCTGAGTTACAGGCAAATCGTCCTGAGGACAAGCCCCGCCGTCCCATCGGCTTTATACAACCTGAAGACGAAGAAAAATAAAACATAGGGCGACACTGCCCTTGTCGCCACGACTGTGCATTAAAATAGGTGGAAAAAGAAATATAAAGCTGCATATTTCATGGGAACACCTTTAGCATAACCGATGCAATGATTATTACTATCCCTTACAGTTCCATCGTCATAGACCTTACCTAACACAGAGTTATTGCTGTTACGTATAGTACCGTCTGAATTGATATAACCTACCACACTGTTATTGGAATTCCGTACAGTTTCACCATCAAGTCTAGCAATCAGGTGATTATTTGCATCCCTTATATCCCCATTGGAACTGATTCTTGCAATCAAGCTGTTATTGCTATTCCGGACTTCTCCATTTGCAGTAATTGTAGCCTGGGTGCTATTGTTGCTGTTACGTATTGTCTGGGCTTGTATGCAAACAAAGCCCAATACCATTATCATTAAAATGAACAGTCTTTTCATATGCATATGGTTTATAATATTCATACTATTTCAGCTTTATGATGTCGCTCCAATTCGGAAACTCCGCCATGACAGATGGCGCAAACTGAAATTGCAGCCTTTTAATCAAATTGAATATGATTATTCCTGCCCCATAATGATATTTACTATCGACACGATATCCGCAGCATTTACAACTGTCCGAATCTCGTCCTGAGTGCGCCAAATGGAATCGAAATCAATCATAGTATTCTAATTGCAGTTCCTCACTAACATTAAAGTCATCGTGGAAACCATCGTCATACTTGTACACTATCCGAAGGCCTCTATACACCGATGGAACCCTTAACACCTCCAGTAGATGCCACTTGGGTTTACCGAAGTCATACGAAGAACGGTCAAGGATAATGCGGTTGGATGTATAGTCAAAGTGATAATATCCGCCCCCCAGACATGAATCCCCAGGCTTCAACAGGTCTTTATGCTGATTCACCATCCCAAGGCGAAAGAAGCCATCCATCGTTATTATGAATTTGGGAAGTGTCATACGCATTTATCCATTACCCAAGCAAAACCTTTCGCCGTTCTTTTTTCTGAATCGACGAAATGATTGCCAGGATTCCATTCAAGTATTGTATTGTCCATTTGGCCTGTCAATAGTTCGTTCTGCCTGCGGATTGCATTTCCGACTTGGGCCATCACTGGATTCTTTGCCTTTTCCTCCTTATCCCCCAGGCTGAGATAGATGGATTTTGCAAGTGGTTTGTTATCTGTTGCATATTCAATCCATTTGGGGAACCATACTGACGGAGAAGCAGCGACAATACCATCAAACTTGTCTGTCTGATATCCAGACCATAAGGCAAACAGACCAGCAAGGGAGTAGCCACCAAGTATGAGGTGAGGAATGTTTTCTTGAACTTCTGGCAGTAGTTGGCTTGTAATGAACTCCAGCGTTTTTTCAGCTCCACTACCAAAAGGAACTTTCCCAAATATAGCGGGTGCAGCCCAGGGAGTCAGTTCTTGATTCCAGTCCTTTATCATAAAAGCCACAAGTGAGAATGGCTTATCGGAGAGCTTCTTGATTGCTTCGATTTCTTGATCCAAAAGCTCCAAGTCATGTTCATCAATCGGCTGAATCAGCAGATGTGTCGCTGCTTCATCCTGATACAGAATGCACAATCTTCCGTCTATTGAAATTTCATTCTTTATCATTGTATCATCCTAACGAGTCCTGTCTTCATCTTTCTTGTTTTACCATTTCAATCGCTTGTTTTCCTGTCAGGTGCTCCATATCAAAGCGAATCATCACCATGCGAGCCAAGCCCTTTTCCAGTTCTTTCTGCAAGGCTTCTTCTTGATCAGGATTGTACCTATTACCAAGCAGACGGGCAGTTTCCTGTTTTTCCTGCTCATCTTCAATGATATGGATTCTGCCGAAAACAATGACACTACGGAAGAAGGTTGTGTATCTCTCTGGCTGAACATCATCCTTGTCGATGACACAGAAAGAAGCCTTGTCGCAGTTCCTGATAGCATCAACTTTGTGGCCAGCCAAAGCGCTGTGGAAATACAGCTTTCGCTCATGATAGACATAACTGATGGGTACGGCATACGGATAATCATTATCACCCAGCAGTGCCAATGTGCCAGCTGTTGCCTTCTGCAATATGCCAATGCTCTCCACTTCTGAGAGCTGTTGGCGCTTACGCCTCATTTCTCGAAACTTACTCATCCCAAAAAGTCAACCTTGCTTTATTTGTATTCGTATAGTTGAATGTGCAGAAGTTTCCAATCGCCTACGCTGATTCGGGCATGGCGGCCCTGATGACTCTGGTCGCCGTTATGACGACGAAGGAATTGCATCTGCCCTTGATGGTCGATAGTGACTTCATCAACCGAAAGAAGCCCAAGACGGGAACCTGTGAACTTTGAGGTTTGAGATTTGAAGTTTGAGGTCTTATTGCCTGCTTCTGCGAAACCGTCTTCGCCCAATATT
>JAGCPK010000118.1 GCA_017965725.1 Prevotella sp. | reverse complement strand
GTCGTGTCCTGCAACATCACCACCGGCTGGTCGTTCTTGTCCAGAATATTTTCCTTCCATCCAATCTGCGAATAGTTGAGTTCACCTACCACGGCACATATACTGTTGAAATACTTCTCACAGGTATAACGGGCAGTAAAGCCGAAAGTCAGTCCGCCCAACTGACCCTGAGGAACCTTCGGCACGAAAGCAATACTACTCATCGTGTAGCCAGCACTACCACCAATGGCTAAGTCATTACGGTATTCACCCACCTGAGCGTATAAAGGTGAAAAGGTGAAAAGGTGAAAGAGTGAGAGGAATCCAACTCTCAACCACATCATCTTTACCTTATTCTTTATCCTATTATCTCCCATTGTGTTTTTTCACCTTTTCACTCTTTCACCTTCAAAACCTTATCGTTTCCACCCTATGTTCTGGCGTATAGTGTACAAAGAGCAAACTATGGTTCTGAAGTCCACCGTTGCCCATGCGTTCAAACACCAATGGTGTCTGCACGGGAGAATAACCGAACATACCTGCAGCCCCATTGAAATCCTTACCATACTTATGCAATCCATTCAAGAAGAAGTAGGCATGGTCGAAACCCGTCAGCGCAAATCGAGGCAGGGCTTTCTGCATATCAGTATGGAAGTTCCACCGGAACTTCTGCTCCAGGCGCTCCGTCTGCGATGACAATGGATTATAATGGAAATGGGAGGGAATATAGGCATTGTACTTATAGAAATTATCCTGATGGGTACGAGTGTACATCAACCAATCAGTATAACCAAACATTGATATCTCAAGCGAAGGATTGTTAAACTTCAAGCCGTTAATCTTCGTAAAAGCAATACCCAATTCCGGTGAACGTCCTGTATTCAGGATAACCATGTTGGGTTTCGTTCGACTGAATGCCTTTGAGAAGGCACTCTCACTCGACTTCAGATTAGTGACACTATACTCAATGTTCCGCCCCTCCAACTGTCTGCGGAGACCAAATGTAAAGATTCCCTTCTTGCTCGTGGTATCATTGCAGTCGATGAAAACAGGATGATAATCCTTAAATTTCTCCAGATAGCGCACAATAGTAGCCTCGTTGAGGTTTGTAGATGACTGCCATATCTGGAAGATATTTCTATTGGTCAACAACTGGGGTGCATTGATGGAAAACGGAATCACCAGTCGGATGTCGTTTTTCTCCACGAAATCAGAGAGCACCTGCATCTGCTTAGAATAGAGCGGACCAAAGATGATGTCACACTTAGCAGCGGCGGGGTCTGCCAAAATGGGAGACATATCGGTATCCTCTGCTGCATTCCACGCATGTACGTCGATGGAGAGGCCCTTCTTCTTCAAACTGTCACAGGCCATCAAGATTCCACGGTAATACTCCACCATACGCTTGCCATCACCGTTGATGTCGTGCAAAGGTAGCATCACCCCCACCCTGATCTCCCGCTGACGGACATCATCGGAAACAGTCTCGACAGGCTGGTTGGCTTGACTAATACCATTCGTCTGAATAGTATCTTTCGAGGCGAAGGGGATATTGATAACAGCGCCCTTCTTCAACTCATAGCCAGGCTGGTTCATCTCGGGGTTAGCCTTGATAAGTTCCTCTATAGTCAAGTCGTACATCCTGGCAATACCAAAGATGGTTTCCTTGCGCTTCACCTTATGCTGTCCACGTATTTCATCGGCTCCTTGGGCCACGGCATCCACCGTTAGCATCAGCACGAATAACAGTACAAAATATCTTAAAATCTTTGTCATAATTTACCTTTTATCCAAATTACCCTGCAAAAATACAAAATAATTATGAACTATAGACTAAGAATTATGAAATATTTACTATCTTTGCACGTTAATACATTAGAAAATGAAAATAAAAAGAATATTTCTGCTGTCAATGACAGTCTTTTTGCATCTGACGATGCATGCACAGGATGGCAGTCCGCGTGTTTCGCCGACAGCCACCTACATCGATGATGATGGTAAAGAGGCCGTTAGTTCTACCAATGTCGATGGGCAAGCCCCACTCGACGTCACCTTTCATGCGAACCCAAGTAACATTGAGGACATCATACCTATTTTTGAATGGCACTTCAAGAAACTGGAAGAAGAGTCAGAATTGATGGTACGCTACGAAGAAGACACGCAATACACTTTCACTGATTCGGGAACAACACTCGTTACCCTGATTATGAAGCAAACCAATGATGGAGAAGTGCTTGATTCTGCCACCATCAGCGTGACTGTCAGCGAAAGCAAACTCTCCTTCCCCAATGCCTTCTCGCCCAATAACGGTGATAATCTGAACAACACCTTCAAGCCCAAAGAGTACCAGAGCATCGTGGAGTTTCATGCCTACATCTTTAACCGCTGGGGACAAAAACTCTACGAGTGGACCGACCCTGCTGCAGACGGTTGGGACGGCACGTACAAAGGCAAGGACGTGAAGGACGGCGTCTATTTCCTTCTCTGTCGTGCGAAGGGAGCCGACGGACGTAAATACAACATCCGTAAGGACGTAAACCTCCTCAGGGGCTATACCGAAAGCAACACGCTGAACGAATAGGCCATGAAACGCGAAGACGACAAGATTAATGTTTATGGCGCGCGTGTCCACAATCTGAAGAACATCGATGTGGAGATTCCACGCAATTCGCTGACAGTCATCACCGGACTGAGCGGCTCGGGGAAGTCGTCGCTAGCCTTCGACACGATCTTTGCAGAAGGACAACGGCGCTATATCGAGACGTTCTCCGCCTATGCCCGGAATTTCCTCGGTGGTATGGAACGCCCTGATGTCGATAAAATCACTGGCCTCTCACCCGTGATCAGTATCGAGCAGAAAACCACTAACAAGAATCCCCGTTCCACAGTCGGCACCACCACAGAAATCTACGATTACATACGTCTGCTTTTTGCTCGTGCCGGTAAAGCCTATAGTTACATGACGGGTGAGGAAATGGTGAAATATACAGAAGAGAAGGTGCTCGACATGATTCTGAATGGCTACAAAGGAAAGAAGATTCTCATCCTCGCCCCACTAGTGCGCAGCCGTAAAGGACACTACCGCGAACTCTTCGAGGCCATGCGCAGAAAAGGCTACTTAAACATGCGGGTGGATGGCAATCTGGTGGAAGTGACACAGGGCATGAAGGTCGATCGCTATAAGAATCACAATATCGAGGTCGTCATCGACAAGTTAGAAGTGAGAGGTGAGGGGCAAGAAGGAAGAGACTTCGAGCGTCTTAAACGTTCAGTGGGCATCGCCATGAAACAGGGCGAAGGACTAATCATGATTCTCGACAAGGACACGGGTTCCATCAAACATTTCTCCAAAAGACTCATGTGTCCAACTACAGGCATAAGTTATTCAGAACCAGCGCCTAATAATTTTTCATTCAATTCTCCCCAAGGAGCGTGTCCACATTGTAAAGGCTTGGGTATTATCAATGAGATAGACCTCCAAAAAGTCATTCCAGACCGTCGGCTGAGTATCCACGAGGGCGGCATTGTACCACTCGGCAAATATAAAAACCAGATGATCTTCTGGCAGATAGACGCTCTGTTAAATAAACATGACTGCAACCTAAAAACCCCTATCGATGACATCCCCGATGAAGCCATGACAGAGATTCTCTATGGTTCATTGGAAAACGTGCGCATCGACAAGGAACTGGTACATACCTCCAGCGACTATTTCATCGCCTTCGACGGTATCATCAAGTACCTTCGCAACGTGATGGACAATGACGACTCATCTGCCGGACAGAAATGGGCGGAACAGTTCCTGGCAGAATGCGAGTGTCCAGAGTGTCACGGACAACGACTCAACCGTGAAGCCCTTTCCTATCGTATCTGGGACAAGAATATCGCTGAACTCGCTTCGATGGACATCGCTGAACTGCGTGAGTGGCTCGATCAAGTAGAAGAACATTTGGATCACCAACAACGACAGATAGCCACAGAGATCCTGAAAGAGATCCGCACTCGCCTTGACTTTCTGTTGGAGGTAGGTCTCGACTATCTGGCCCTTAACCGCCAGTCGGCCTCACTCTCGGGCGGTGAGAGCCAGCGTATCCGTCTTGCCACACAAATCGGTTCACAACTCGTCAACGTGCTTTATATCCTCGACGAGCCGAGTATCGGCCTGCACCAGCGCGACAACCAGCGACTCATCCATTCACTGAAGGAACTGCGCGACTTGGGCAACACGGTGATTGTAGTAGAACACGACGAGGAGATGATGCTTAATGCCGACTACATTGTCGATATCGGTCCACGTGCCGGACGCAAGGGTGGCGAAGTTGTCTTCCAAGGTACGCCCAAAGACATGTTAAAGGCCGACACGCTGACAGCCAAGTATTTGAAGGGGGAGTTGAGAGTTGAGGATTCGGAATATGCTACTCGTCGCCTCGGTTCGGGGCAGAGCCTCATCCTCCATGGTTGTACCGGCAACAACCTGAAACATATCGACGTGGAGTTTCCTCTCGGTAAACTCATTGTCGTCACTGGTGTCAGCGGCTCGGGCAAATCAACCCTCATCAACGAGACCTTGCAACCCATCCTCAGTCAACACTTCTACCGTTCGCTGAAAAAGCCCATGCCCTACGACAGTATCGAGGGAATAGATTATATAGATAAGGTGGTGAATGTCGATCAGAGTCCTATCGGGCGTACACCACGCTCCAACCCAGCCACCTACACAGGTGTCTTCTCCGACATCCGCAGTCTGTTCGTGGGCTTGCCTGAGGCCAAGATCCGAGGATACAAACCAGGACGGTTCTCTTTTAACGTGAAAGGCGGACGTTGTGAGGAGTGTGGAGGCAACGGTTATAAGACCATCGAGATGAACTTCCTGCCCGACATCCAGGTACCTTGCGAAGTGTGCCACGGCAAACGGTATAACCGTGAAACGCTGGAGGTGCGCTACAAAGGCAAGAGTATCGCTGATGTGCTCGACATGACCATTAACCAGGCGGTGGAGTTCTTCGAAAATATACCAGACATTCTCCGTAAGATCAAGACCATCCAAGAAGTGGGCCTCGGCTATATAAAACTCGGCCAGTCATCCACCACCCTCTCTGGTGGTGAGAGCCAGCGTGTGAAACTCGCCACGGAACTGTCGAAGAAAGACACTGGCAAGACACTCTATATCCTCGACGAACCGACGACCGGCCTACACTTCGAGGATATCCGTATCCTGATGAACGTCCTTCAGAAACTTGTTGACCGAGGCAATACCGTGATTGTCATAGAGCATAATCTTGATGTGATAAAAATGGCCGACCACATTATCGACATGGGACCTGAAGGTGGTAGAAAAGGCGGCCAGATACTCTCGACAGGAACACCTGAGGAGGTCGCCAAAAGCCAAAGAGGATACACACCAGCTTTCCTTTGGAGAATGTTCAAATAAGGAATAAAATTGTTCGAATGCGGAAATCGCCAAACAAACCCCATTCGTTTCTTAGGAAAAAAGGTTTATTTTTCCCCAAAAATTCCGAAATTTGCAATATGAATAACAGTATAAAGGAAACTAAACCATACGTCGGCCTAACAGAATACAATTATCAAGAGCCAGACTATAGAGACGGGGATCTGACAATCATTAACCATCTGAGACATCATCCCCGTATGCATCCAACACAAATGGATATGGTATTTGTGGCTATATGCATTGAAGGAGAATTTACCTTCGACATGGATGGTCACGAATGCACCATCGGTAAAGATGACATCTTCATCGGCCACCCGAATGCCATCTATGAAAACTTCGTCATGAGTAAGGATCTCGACTGCAAACTGTTATGTATCACAAAGTCGTTGCTGATGTCCATGCTCTATCCGAACCAGCCTCTATGGAATAAGAGCCTCTTCCTCGACAAACACAATTTGCTGCATCTAAGCCCCATAGACACAACACTCCGGGGGCATCTGTTCGCACTGCTCGAGTTTAACATACAAGAGAGCACTGGCGCTTTCCAGAAAGAAACCATCCATGCAATTATCCGTGTACTCCTTTACGGTATCAGCCGGGCACTGACCCAGCAGATTAAAATGGAATCGTCGCATGAGACCAACCAACGCAAGATTCTCTTCGACAATTTCATTACCCTATTGTCGTCAAGTGAGGTTAAGAAAAAGCCGCTGGCCTATTATGCCGACAAACTCTGTGTCTCTCCACGTTATCTGACCATGGTGAGTCGCGACGTCAGCAAAAAAACGGCCTACGACTGGATCAGCGAGTACGTGCAAAACGACGTACGCTATTATCTGCTCCACTCCAACCTCACCATCAAGGAGATTGCCGTAAAACTAGGTTTCTGCAACCTGTCGTTCTTCGGCAAGTATGTCCGCGAGAATTTCGGTGTCTCCCCTTCCGAATACCGCAAGCAACTAAAAGAGGATTAAAGAACCCTCACTTAGTTGCCCATAATCATGTTGACGATTCGAACTGATCAAATCTCCGGGAAACCATACCCCGGTGGGGGAAAACATGTTCTTACTTGCCCATCACCTTATTCACAATAGTGACGATATCTGCAGCATCCACTACCCCATCGTCATTCACGTCAAATGACTTGTCTAATTGGCCAGACTCATGGTCCATGATGAAGTTCACCACCATCACAATATCGGCGGCGTTCACCTTACCGTCCCCGTTAATGTCACCCTTTGTTCCCACTTGAGTCAGAATCACCTTCAATACAAGATCCTTTCCTGGCATCACAGTAGTAGGAATGTCCTTGAACATTACGGTATATTTCCTGCCGTTCTTCTCAATCTCAGTGGGTAGTTCAGGAGCCACGCCCGAAGGAGTGAAGCCTGCTGTGACAGGCTCGTCAACGGCCTTGGTCTTTTTCTGACGGCTGCGACCTTCTGCAGGAGTTTCTCCTTCCTCTTCAACATCCTCTTCATACTCCACACGATAGGAGTTGTACAGGTGCTCATCGTTCTGGTCCGTATATTCAATAATCGTACCAAAATTTTTCCAGGGATAAACCTGTGAATAGAGTGATTCCTTCTTGCTCTCTGGAACAATTAGGGTGATGCCGCTGACATCATCGAAAATGTCCTCTGGGAATGAAATGGAACCATCGGAATAGGACTCATGGCAGATTTTAATGTTCTTCAGGTTAGTCTCTCCAAAGCATGCTTCGCCAATGCTAGTGACGCTCTTGGGAATAATAAATGTTTCAATACCACTCCGCATGAAGCAACCGTTACCTATAGTAGTCACCTGTTTCGGGATATTCACCTTTTTCAGACTGGGGCAGTTGCCAAAGACATACCAATCGCTCATATCGGTGATGGTCTCGGGCAAATAGATGTCCTCCAGACTGGTACAGTTGGCAAAGGCTCCTCCACCTATTGTGGTGATTCCTTCAGCCAATGTGACGGTCTTCAACTGCGGGCAGCCGTTGAAAGTGCCGGCAGGGATGATTGTGATCGTGGTAGGCAGACTAATACTGTTAATCTGACACTCCTGGAAAGCACCATCTGTGGTACGGAAGATACCTGGAGCCTCACGAATCTCGAAGCCTGCAGCTACAATTTCTGTTACGTCGTAGTCGTGGGCTTCCAAAGTCACCCATTCGTTACCTTGTAACACCGTGTTGGCATAACTTACCTTTGCGGGAATGACGATGTCACCGCTCAGACTGGTTTTCTGACGTGCAATGGTAGCGGTTCGTACAGGCTCTTCCTGACCTTCAATCATTGTCTCTTCTAGCACATAGTTGACACCATTGATGTTGACACCAATCTTCTCGGGCTGATAGTATTCACCACTTGTGTCCTGTACACGTAAAAGGAACATACAAGGCACTTGGTTGCCCTGATAATCATCGCAGGTGACAACGTGCTGCCCAGCATCTACTAATACGTCGTAACGATAGAAGGTATAACTTGATGTTGATTGATCTTCACCGATAGTGGTTACAGCTGTTCCATCCATTTTCACTTTGCTCGTATTACAGGAGAAAAGGTAGATGTAAACCCATGATTCCGGGGCAGTAGTTGTGAATTTGATTTTCGTATCATAGTCTATCGCTAATCCTTTTGTGTAGTTTTCAACATACCATCCACTATGATCTTCATATACTGGGCTTTCATCCTCAACAATGAATGAACCTTCAGGCGCAGCAAATTCATTGCCATTGAGTTTCAGGTAAGGACTACCTACATCAGTGACACTGCGGAAGTTGAACCAAGGGGCCAGTACTTTGTAACTCTCTGCACAACCAAGGGGTACGACGAGATCTGCTTTTGATATCCGTTCTAACATGGCTTCTTGCTCATTGTCGTGTCCGAATACAGTTCCATTCATCATAGCCAGTTCTCCACCGTAGTTTGATGCTCTGAGGTCTGAAGGCTCCTTCACATTTAGGTATAGCACCTTCAACATTGGCAGTTCCAGCGACTGGTAGCCCAATTGTTGGCATGTGGAAGGAATGGAAAGCGTCTCAATACCAGATCCGATGAGGCACTCCATGCCGATAGTGGTAACACCTTCACTGATAGTAAGGCTCTTGAGACCAGTGCAGTATGCCAGCGCACCATAGGGTAAGTTGGTTATACTAGTTGGAATATTAATGTCGGTAAGTTGCGAACAATGTGCGAAAACCCAGTCACCAAGGGTAATCAAACCGTCAGGCAGTTCCACCTTCTTCAAACTCTCGGCACGGAAGAAGGCAAACTCTCCGATGGTGGTCAGACTTTCAGGCAGTCTGACAGATGTCACTTTTGTGTCGGTGAAGGCACCACGATAAGACTGGTGGTAGGCTCCGCGCTCATCATTCATGTGCGAACCATAACTCCAATAGCAGTCTTGTATGGCTGTCACGGGGTAATCCGTTCCTTCGTATGATACAGTGGCAGGAATGTTAATATCACCTTCCAGAGTGATGGGTTGTATGGACACAATGGCCTTGCCGTCCTTCAGAAGGTAACGGATACCATCGATAATGACGTGGTGCTGATCTGGAACGAGTTTCTCGCCAGTATCCTCACCATATTCACTGATCGTTTTGAAGTCCATCCAAGGATAATACTCCTGATACACGACCTTACCACCTGCCGGCACCTCCAGATTGGCCTTGGCGACATCTCCAAATGAGGTTACATCGTATGTCAGTGTACGGACATCACGTGAATTCATTATTACTCTTGTCAAACTGTTATTGGCCAGTGCATATGCTCCTATGATAGTTATGGCGGCTGGTATCTCTATGCTTTCGATGGCAGTGTTTAGAAACAGTTCATCGCTTAGAATGGATACCCCTGCAGGAATATTCACGGTTTTCAAAGCACTGCAATCGTTGAAAACACCTGTGCCAAATTCATTAATACCATCGGGAAGATTGATGGATACAAGACTGGAACAACCCTGGAAAGCATAACTATCTATTTTAATAATGTTGACAGGTAGTTTGACACTGGAGAGATTTGTACATCCTTGAAACGTATGATCGGGCAATAGTGTGATGGCATCTGGAAGTGTAATGCCAGTAATGGCACACTCCTGAAAGGCACCTCCGCCACCACTCTCGCTTTCAAAAGGACTTATCATACGAGTTACAGCGTACTCGGCATCTCCATAAGTCACTGTTGCAGGAATCACAATATCACCAGCAAGCTCAGCGTCTTGCCGAGCAACAACAACATGGTCATCCTCTATGAGGTAGCGTACACCATCAACATTAAAAAATGTCTGTGCCTGCACCAACATCGAGCAGAAACAGAGTGGAAAGAATGACAAGATCTTTTTCATACACCTTATTATTTTTATAGTTATGTATTAATGCTGCAAATATACACAATATAAGTCACTGACGAAGCATTCCGCCCAGTTCTTTCACTGATTCAAATTGATTCAAATTAGTTCAAATAGTATCTTTCTTAGTAAAATAGGCTGTTTCTGGCTGTTGCATCTAATGGTTTCTCAGCAGTTCTATTTTGTCAAGGTGACCCATGTCGCATTGGTCTGCCACACGCTTCCAGACCGTTTTCTCTATGGTGGAGTTCTCTTTGTCCATACGGTAGATACCCAGAAAGATATAAAAACCATCAACAATATTCTTCATAAATGTGAGGCGCAGTTCGTCTTTCTCCAACCGTTCATAGTAGAGTTTCTCATTGGCCAGTCTCACATATTCCTTATTTTGATAGTCCACTGCCCCGGGCAATGGTGTCCAATATTCGGTGATAGTGGGCATGAGTTGAGTCGTATCACCTTCGTTGTGCCAAACGGGATGCAGATATTCCGGGCCCCACAGATAGACATATTTATGATCTGGCAACGGACGGAAGTAGGCTGTGTCGACGGCTTCTATGCCAAAAAGCGCCAGATAGTCTTCAATCGTGCGGAAACAGTCTTGTCCTTTTCGCAATACACGCTTTCCAGAGGGGGGGAGAGGCTCCTCCACTGCCACTGCATCCACCTTTTCTACCGACAATCCATGGCTCCACAATAAAACACCTCCCACGACAACTATCAGTAATAAAAGGGCTGCAAGCACATAGATGCCGATGCGTCTGGTCGGTTCTTCTCGTATCGTTTCTTGTATTGAAGCGGTTGATTCATCCTGACTATCCTCCTCTTCAACATTGGATTGATGCTGGAGAAAGTCATCCCAGTCACGGAAACCAACATAACGAGCGATGGGAACCAGTGTAGAAATACGAGGTGTTCCCTCATATCGGTCATAGCCCCAGAGTCTTTTCAATGTGGAGAGACTGACCATCTCGTGACATTCTTCATAAATGCATTCACGCAGATAGTCGAAGTCCTTAGGCGTATGCATCTGTCTGCCGACTTTCTGTTCAGCAGATACTCTCAACCGTTCGATATATGTCGTCATGTCCGTTAACACACTGCAAAGATACAAAGAAAAAAAACAAAAACAAACATATTCTGGGAAGAAAAAACGGAGGAAATGCTATTTTCATTTGTTTTCCTTTTGAGAAAACAATGTTTTCTCAAAAGGAAAACGCTGTTTCCCAACAAGGAAAACAGCGTTTTCTATTATCGAAACAACACGTAGGGCTGTTACCTCTTTCAATGGAGAGGCCTTTTACAACCCAGCAGCGGCAATCCACTCGTAGATGCAGGAGACAACGCCAAAGAGGGCAATGCCAGCGGTACAGATGGCAAGCGCTGTCCTTGTGTTCAGGTCACTCTGGAACGTCGGCAGCGGACTATCGGTCTTTGTGATGTACATAGCCTTGACAATGAGCAGGTAGTAGTAGAGTGACACTACCGTGTTCACCAAGGCGATAAAGACGACGAAGTAAGCCCAGGGATCACCGTTCTGAACGCCAGCCATGAACACAAAGAACTTCGAGAACATACCAGCAAACGGCGGGATACCTGCCAGAGAAAACAGTGCCAGCGTCATCAGGAACGACAACTTGGGGTTGGTCTGATAGAAGCCATTGTAGGCTGCCATATCCGTACGACCACCATTATTCTGCTCTACCACGTTGATGACGGTGAAGACAGCCATATTGGCAACGATATAGACAAGCACATAGTAGGTCAGCGCAGCCACGCCAAGTTGGTTGTTGCCAACAACAGCCAGCATGATATAACCGGCCTGCGAGATACTCGAGAACGCCATGAATCGCTTGAGTTCGCTCTGACGGATGGCAAACAGGTTGGCTACCGTAATGGAGAGTACGATAACGATATAAAGCATGTAGTCCCAGTACTCCACCATTGGCTGGAACACCTTCATCAGGATGATGCACAGCGTGATGGCAGCGGCACCTTTAGAGATGACACTCAGATAACCCGTCACTGGCGTCGGCGCACCTTGATAGGTGTCAGCCGTCCAGAAGTGGAAAGGCACAAGTGAGATCTTAAAACCAAGTCCGCTGAAGAAGAAGACCAAGCCCATGATGGTGAGCGGCTCGGCAGTCATCTTTGCAGCCACATCGTCAAAGTAGAGCGTACCTGTTGCAGCATAAATAAACGAGATACCGAACAGCATCACACCACTGGAGAAGGTAGCCACGAGGATGTACTTAGCAGCACCCTCTGCACTTTCCTTACGATGACGGTCAAAGGCCACCATACAGGCCAGAGGCACAGAAGCCATCTCAAGACCCAGGAAGAACAGCAGGAAATTGCCAGATGACATCATGGTGAACATACCCAGCAATGTGGATATGAGGAGCATATAAAACTCGCCCTCCAATTTCATGGCCGACTTCTGAATCCAGGGCTGGGCCATGATACAAACGATGACCGTACCAGCAGCCAAGATGACCTTCATCACATTGACGGCTGCAGAGGTTACATAAAGTCCACCAAAAGCGGATTCCGGCTGAGTCCAAAGCAATGTAGCAGCCGCCGTCACAACCAGCATACCTACGGTCAGGAACTGCATGGTATAGCCCTTCATCTTTGTCTTAGCCAGGCAGAAATCAGCAACGAAAACAATTATCAGTGCGAGAACCAAGAAGGCCTCAGGAATCATTTTCAAAAATTCACTATAATTCATATCTAAGTCCTCCTATATTTACATGACACCAATTGACTGAAGAATCGTTCCTGCTGCAGGCGAGATCATATCGCTAAAGAAGAACGGCATACAACCCAGACCAGCCACACAGAAGATGAGGCAGATCACGGCGACGCGCTCATCCCATGTCGCATCGGTGAGTTCGAGGAAGTGCTTGTTCTCCACCTCACCATACAGGATCTTTCCAACCACGCGCAGGATATAGACTGCCGTCACAACAATCGACGTACAGGCAATGATAGTAGCCACCATGCGGAATGAGGTGTTCGGATCGCCACTCAATGGCTCAGCACCGAAGGCTCCCACGAAAATAGTCATCTCAGCAATGAAGCCAGAGAAACCAGGGAGACCGAGGTTGGCGAGACCGGCAATCACATAACCCACGGCAAGGAAAGGCATGATCTTCATCAGACCAGCCAACTCGCGGATGTCACGGGTATGGGTACGTCCGTAGATCATACCGATCAGGGCAAAGAAGAGGGCCGTCATCAAACCGTGAGACAACATCTGCAGCACAGCACCCGTCACAGCCGTCTGACTCATCATCAGCAGGGCGAAGAGCACCAATCCGCAGTGAGAAACTGAAGAGTATGCATTGATATACTTCAGGTCGGTCTGTACGCAGGCACTCAAGGCACCATAGACCACAGAGATTGTTGTTAGGATCAGGAAGATCCAAGAAAGATCCTGGGCTGCCTCAGGCAACAGATACATCGCCACACGGAAACAGCCGTAACCTCCCAACTTCATCAGTACACCAGCATGGAGCATCGACACGGCGGTAGGCGCTGAAGCGTGACCATCGGGAGACCATGTGTGGAACGGGAACAGAGCTCCCAGCACACCGAATCCGATGAAAATGAAGGGGAAGAACACGTTCTGGATATCACCGGGAATACAGTGGTTGGCTGCAATCGT
>JAGCPK010000011.1 GCA_017965725.1 Prevotella sp. | reverse complement strand
TGATGTCGGGCCTCGTGCTGGATGGGCACCGCATAAGAGTATGGAGGAGAGTCTGGAAATTATCCGCACCGTATTTAATGATGCCTTGCACACATGGGCTATCGTTCTAAAAGAAACTGGTGAACCGATGGAGCAGCGAGAGCAGAGCGATGCTTGCATCGACTCTGCCGAGTCGCGACAGAGGAAGACCGAAGGTCAGCCTATCGGCGCTATGGGCTATGGTCCTTCGTGCGAATGCGATCTGCCAGCCCGCGAGGGTGAACCGCTCATCGGCTATTGGGTGGCGAAGCCCTATTGGAATCAGGGCATCTGTACGGAGGCGCTGCGGCTGATGTTAGACCACATCCGAGAAACAACGGACATCAAATCGCTCATCAGCGGGCACTTCGTAGATAATCCTGCCTCAGGCCGAGTGATGGAGAAATGTGGCTTCGTTCCAACTGGCGAAACCTGCATAGATGCAAATCAGTATCAAGGCGAGGGACGACCTATCAGAGTATTGAGATTAGAAATAAAAACGAATATGAATAAGATGATTGCAGGGAGGAGAGTAGTATGAACATACTGATTCTCTCAGGAAGCCCTCGGAAAAACGGCAATACGGATTTACTCGTGGATGCGTTCGTCAAAGGTGCCTCGCAGAAACACCATGTAGAAGTCGTGTCTGTGCGTGATTATAAGGTCAATACCTGCTTGGGTTGTAATGCTTGCTTTATGAGCAAAGACAATACTTGTGCTCAGAAGGACGATATGCCGATCATCTACGATAAGATGTCTCATGCCGACATGCTCGTGATAGCCTCGCCAGTGTATTTCTACGGACTGAGTGCACTACTGAAGGCCGTCATCGACCGCTTCCATAATCCCATCAGGGATACGTTCCACATTAAGAAGATGGCACTCCTGCTTGTTGGTGCTGCCACACTTCCCGAACTCTTTGACAGCATCCTCGCGCAATACCAACTTTGCCTGAACTTCTTCAAGTTAGAGGATGCAGGTCACATGTTAGTTCGTGGTGTCAAGGATAAGGGCGACATCAAAAACACCAATGCCTTAAACGAGGCATTTGAGTTAGGACATAATATATGATGACACTTCGACCATTTAACATCAACGATGCTCCGACGATTCTGAGCTGGTGCAAGGATAAGCATGCCTTCCGGCTTTGGAGTGCAGACAGGTACAAGGACTTCCCTGCTCAGCCAGAGGAGATGAAGAAGCAGTACGAGGGTGAAAACATGTATCCGCTCACGGCTGTCGTGGGAGATGAAATCATTGGGCATATCCTATTGAGATTCCCCTCAGAGGATAAAAGCGTTATTCGTTTTGGCTTTGTCATCGTGGACGATTCGAAACGAGGTAAAGGATATGGCAAGCAGATGCTACGCCTCGCTATCGATTTTGCGCAGCAAGAATTGGGTGCTCAGAAGATTACCCTTGGTGTGTTTTGCGATAACCTCTCCGCCGTTGAATGCTACAAGTCCGTCGGCTTCCGCATCACAGGCACAGATGCCTATTCGATTGACGAGGAGGAATGGAAAGGTTTTGAAATGGAATTAACAGTTGTATGAATATGTATAAAACCCGCAATTTACCAAACACCCGAATCGATGTGGCCGATGCCTTGCGAGGTATCGCGGTAGCAGGCATCATCCTGTATCACTCCGTAGAGCACTTCGACATCTTCACGCAGGATCCGATAGTCCATACACTGGCGAGTGACCAGACAGTGGCCGATGTGCTGGCCTGGCTGCTCTCAGGCAAGATGTACGGTATCTTTGCCATGCTCTTCGGCTTGAGTTTTTTCATCATGAACGACAACCAGCAGCAGAAAGGCAAGAATTTCTCTGGGCGCTTTGCCTGGCGTATGTGTCTGCTGTTCCTCTTCGGAGTTGTCAATGTGGCCTTCTACGACGGAGACATCCTGATGCTCTATGCGTGCTATGGTCTGCTGCTTATCCCCGTCAGCTATCTGCCTTCAAAGTGGGTGTGGTGTATCATCGCTTTGCTGGCTATACAGCCCGTAGAACTTTATTGTCTGCTGACAGGTACCACGATCGACCACAGTACCTTGTTTGAAATGTATGGCAAGGTTATCAGTACACACGAACATGGTACATTCTGGGAGAACACCCTCACCAACCTGCGATACGGTTTTGAGTTGAATCTGCGCTTTAATGTCTTTAGCGGACGCCTGACACAGTTACTCTGCCTGTTTGTCCTCGGTATGCAGTTGGGGAGACAGAGGCTCTTCTATAACGAAGAACGCCATCTAAAGATTTGGCACAGCATACTTATTTGCTCTGCCATCGTAGTCCTTGCATTGAGTTTTGTAGATTTCGGTAATCTCGACCCATGGCTTAAGCCTATCTACAACCTCATCATCCTGTTGATGATTGTATCAGCCATCGTCTCTGCCTGGTATGCTTTCGAAGGCGTACGCCGGGTGCTCCATCATCTCTGCATCTTTGGACGCATGAGTCTGACCAACTATCTGTTGCAGTCCATCATCGGCTGCTTTATCTTCTGTGGCTACGGATTGGCCTGCTACCGCCTTTTAGGTATCACCTACGCCGTCATGGTTGGATGCGGAATGGTTATTTGCCAGTATCTTTTCGCCCGATATTGGTTCAGCAGCCATCCTCGCGGACCGTTAGAAGGTATTTGGAGAAAACTGACATGGATTTAAATGTATTATTATGAAACAGGAAATCAATCCTAAGGATACCAATAGAGCCATCGCATTCGAACTGTGGACGAAGTCACCCATGCCGATGGTGACGTTCACCAAGACCTTTGACGTGACGAGGCTCTGCAAGGTGAGTCGGCAACGCGGTCTGAAATTCAACATGCTGCTCTGCTGGTGTATTGGCCGTGCTGCATCAAAGATAGAGGAGTTTTACTTGTTGCCTAAGAACGGGAAGTTGTACAAATATGATCGTATGGCCATCAATGTGATAGCGGATAATGTCAAGGGCGGACTCAGTTTCTGCGACGTTGCCGTCAGCGACGACCTAGAGACGTTTAATGCCAACTATCAGCAACTGACAAAGACCATTAGCGAAACGTGTCAAGACATCTTAGACGATGAAGCCGCCATCGTTGGCACATCGGCAGTCACAGGCACAGAACTCGATAGCATCGTCAACCAATACAGCGGCATCTACAACAACCCCTTCCTTGCCTGGGGTCGCTACCGCAAAGGATGGCTGAAGACTACTCTACCCATCTCCTTCCAGTTCCATCATGCACAGATGGACGGCTCGCATGCCGCCCGTTTTCTGGAAGAATTACAAAAGACAATCAATACAATATAAGATAATTGTGAAAAAAGTACGAATAACAGCCATTCGGCAGACGGTTTATGACGACCTGATGGCGAAATACGAGAATCCGATTGAACACACTTGTGATGTCAGGGAGGGCCAGCAGTGGATTTCCATCGATGGCCAGCAGCCTGAAGGAATGTGTCCATCGGCATGGGAATCCATGAGGCCATTTGTGGAATCATTGGCTCGTGGCGAGGGTAATTTCTATGACGGATGGATGAAGGATCCCATGAGTGCGATGATCAGTTGTAATGACGGCTTCCGCCCGTTCAGTTTCTTTATTGAAGTGACGAAAGATTAAGAACTGCATTCAGGGGATTATTTTTCAGGATTAAAATATTTAGGTTTGATACAAGGGAATATAAAATAGTTTTCAAATATTTAGTTTTGTACCAAATCTAAATTTTATATAATAGATATATTGAAGTTTGTTGCAAAGTATTATAAAATAATAGATAAATATTTAGGTTTGAAACAAATCATTATATATTACAATGTATATATTTAGGTTTGATACAAACCATTATAATTTGCAGAAAATATATTGAAATTTGCTGCAGGGAATTATTTTCTACATTAGTTTTATTTAGTTTTGTAGAATGGGTATTAAAAAAATAAATCGCCAAGTGCTTTATTCAGCATCTTAGCGATTATTTCTGTTGGGGTACTCGGACTCGAACCAAGAATGACAGGACCAGAATCTGTAGTGTTACCATTACACCATACCCCAATATAAGTGTCTTTGCACCGCGTTTTTGAGAAACGCGGTGCAAAGGTACTACTTTTTCCTGAACTACCAAAACTTTTCTGGGAAAAAATATAAAAAACCGCAATTTTTCCCCTTTTCTTTTGTTATTCGCCCTTTTATTTGTACCTTCGCACCAAATTACACATTGTTATATTTTAATGGAACAAACAAAAGCACTCGTTAAGAGCATTACAGAGGGTATCCAAGAGAAGAAAGGCAGTAACATCGTGGTTGCCGACCTCAGTAAAATTGACGGTACCATCTGCAAATACTTTATTATATGTCAAGGTAACTCCCCAGCACAGGTGGAAGCCATCACAGAATCCGTAGGCGACTTTGCCCGTAAGCAGTTGAAAGAGAAGCCCACCCATGTGGTAGGACTAGAGAATGCCCAATGGGTAGCAATGGACTATACCGACGTGCTGGTGCATATCTTCCTGCCCGACGTCCGTGAGTATTATGACCTGGAGCATCTGTGGGAAGATGCCAAATTAACATATATCCCTAATTTAGACTGATATGGACAATAAGAATCTCCCTAACAAAGGCAATAACGGACCGAAGATGAATATGCCACGATTCAATATGAACTGGATCTACGGCATTGCGCTCCTCGCCCTCATCCTGCTCTATTTCTCCAGTGGCGGTCCGCAGAACAGCAGTATCGCCAGTAAGGCCACCTATTCCAACTTCAAGACGATGGTGGAAAAAGGCTATGCCTCGAAGATTGTGGTGAACAAGAGCCAGAATACCCTGAAGATGTATGTGAAGCCGGAACATATCCGTGACGTGTTCCATAAGAGTGCACAGCAGACTGGCAATGACCCATATATGGAGGTGGAGATCGGTTCAACAGATCAGGTGGAGACCTTTGTCGAGCAGGCCCGAGAGGCAAAGACTTTTACGGGCGACTATAGTTACGAGAACCACAGGGACAGTGAAATATTCAATATGCTACTTTACAATGTCCTGCCTTTCGTCTTTATCATCGGTATATGGATATTAATCATGCGTCGCATGGGAGGAGGCGGCATAGGAGGAGGCGGTGGCGTTTTTAGCGTCGGTAAGTCGAAAGCCAAGATGTATGAAAAGGGCGGCGACCTGGGCATCACCTTCAAGGACGTAGCAGGACAGGCAGGTGCCAAACAAGAGATACAGGAGATTGTCGATTTCCTAAAGAATCCGCAGAAATACACTGAACTAGGTGGTAAGATTCCCAAGGGCGCCCTGTTAGTAGGTCCTCCAGGAACGGGTAAGACGCTGTTGGCAAAAGCAGTGGCTGGTGAGGCTGGCGTGCCGTTCTTCTCGATGAGCGGATCCGACTTTGTGGAGATGTTCGTGGGTGTGGGCGCCAGTCGTGTCCGCGACCTCTTCGCACAGGCTAAGGCCAAGTCGCCGTGTATTATCTTCATCGACGAGATTGATGCTGTGGGACGTGCCAGAAGTAAGAACCCAGCCATGGGTGGCAATGATGAACGCGAGAACACGCTGAATGCACTATTGACGGAGATGGACGGCTTCGGCACCAACAGCGGTGTGATTATCCTCGCTGCCACGAACCGTGCCGACATGCTCGACTCCGCTTTACTCCGCGCAGGACGTTTCGATCGTCAGATTCACGTGGATCTGCCTGACCTCAACGAACGTAAGGAAGTCTTCCATGTCCATCTGAAACCCATCAAGATCGACGATACCGTTGATATTGACTTCCTGGCCCGTCAGACACCAGGATTCTCAGGTGCCGACATTGCCAATGTCTGCAATGAGGCAGCCCTTATCGCTGCCCGCCATAATAGTGAAAAGGTGGGTAAGCAGGATTTCCTCGATGCTGTCGATCGTATCATCGGCGGTCTGGAGAAGAAGACCAAGGTGATGACACAGGCCGAGAAGCGCAGCATCGCCATCCACGAAGCTGGACATGCAACGATCTCATGGTTTACGGAATTTGCCAATCCCTTGGTGAAGGTGTCTATCGTGCCCCGTGGTCAGGCCCTTGGTGCTGCTTGGTATCTGCCCGAGGAGCGCGTGCTTCAGACGAAAGAGGCGATGCTTGACGAGATGTGTTCACTACTCGGAGGCCGTGCTGCCGAGGAACTGTTCATCGGCAGTATCTCTACAGGCGCTATGAACGACCTTGAGCGTACCACCAAACAGGCCTATGGTATGATTGCTTTTGCTGGCATGAGTGAAAAACTGCCCAATATCTGTTACTACAACAATGCAGAGTATCAGTTCCAGAAGCCCTATTCCGAAACGACAGCCAAGATCATGGACGATGAGGTACTACGGATAATTAACGAACAATATGAGCGTGCCAAGAAGATTCTGACAGAACATAAGGAGGGTCATGCCCAACTGGCACAGTTGCTCATCGACCGCGAAGTGATCTTCGCTGAGGATGTGGAACGAATCTTCGGCAAGCGTCCTTGGATCAGCCGTGCCGAGGAACTCCTTGAAGCCCAGATGCGTGCCGATGCCGAGCGCATGGCAGAGGAACGCGCTAAAGAACTAGAGGCTCAAGCCAACCAAGATAATTCATCAGACTCATCAGACGAACAATGAAGAACTTCATCATCAGAACCATCACCGGTGTGCTGTTTGTGGCAGCCATCGTCACCTGTTTCCTACGGGCAGAGGCCATGATTCTGCTCTTTGCCCTTGTCACAGGACTGACCATCTGGGAGTTTACCGGATTAGTCAATGAGAAGGAGCATGTCACCATCAACCGTATGATTTGTACAGTGGCAGGTGTCTATTTCTTTTTTGCGATGGCAGGCTATAACAGTGGACTGACCCCCGCCACAGTCTTCATCCCCTACTTGTTATCCATCATCTACCTGCTCATCGCGGAACTCTATCTCATCCATGACGACCCCATCAACAACTGGTCCTATACGATGATGAGTCAGATTTACATCGCTCTGCCCTTCTCGTTGCTCAATGTACTGGCTTTCCGCTCTGCAGGCTACGAGATCCACTATACATACCTGATTCCACTTTCTGTCTTCGTGTTCCTCTGGATGAACGATACAGGGGCTTACCTCTGCGGTTCGCTATTAGGCAAACATAAACTCTTCCCTCGCATCTCGCCAGGAAAGAGTTGGGAAGGCAGCATCGGCGGTGGATTGCTGGTGATAGCCATCGCTATACTGATATGGTATCTAACCGATAAATATGATGTCAACGACCTCAGCCTCAACGCCTATGAATGGGCGGGGCTCGGACTGACCGTCGTCATCTTCGGGACATGGGGTGACCTGGTGGAGAGTCTCTTCAAACGTACTCTTGGCATCAAGGACAGCGGAAATATCCTGCCAGGTCATGGAGGTATGCTCGACCGCTTCGACTCCTCGCTGCTAGCAATTCCAGCGGCAGTTGTCTACCTCTACACCCTTACCCTATTTTAGTCCGTCACGTACAAACTCTTTGTCCGTAGGGAGCAAACTCTTAGTCCGTCCCGTACGGACTTATTATTTAGTCTCGTATAAAACTGTCAGTGTCGGTTTGTAGGTATTCTTCAGCGTCACCGTGATGAAACCACCATCCGTCTCAAACTTGGCTACTTTGTGATCATCACCCCGATGCGGCATATTGGGCCAACTACCTAAATCCTTCTCCAACTGGTCACGAATCTCCTGCCAAAGATGACGTGTACTGTCGTTGGTAGAGAGGTTATAAGTCTCCTGCAACATCTTCAGCGTATCACGCTCCTGTGCAAGTACCAAATGGTAGAGTTCCCCCTCTTTCACCATCACGATATTAGTAAAGGCGGAATCCGTCTTGGCGGAGTCAACGGCAAAGCCACGGGCAGAAAGAGAGTCGCAGAATGTCTTAAAGGGCAGCCCCATCGACAAACCACGATAATCGAGGTTTTTCTTCTCTCCATTACTGCAGGCACAGAGTGCTGCAAAGGCCACAAAGGCCACTAAAATTTTCTTCATAATCTACGTATTAAAATAATGATGCGGCAAAGGTAATATTTTTTTTGGAAACTTCCAAAAAAAATATTACCTTTGCACCCATGTTCATCCTAAGCGCACTATTTTCCGCTCTACTGGCACTGCCGACTGACACTATCCGCACTGAACAGATAGACGAAGTCATTGTGACCTCCACCTCAGCCCGACAACGCATCCAAAACGTGCAAGCCGGCGCCGAACAGTTACAACTAAAGGACTTGACGGCAGCCCCCTCGCTTTTTGGTGAGAATGATGTGATGCGTTCTCTCCAACTCCTGCCTGGTGTCAAGGCGGAGAGTGATGCCTCCAGCAGTTTTCAGGTGCGTGGCGGAACATCAGCACAGAATCTTATTCTCTACGACAACGCCCCCGTTTATAATGTCGGCCATCTGGCAGGCCTCTTTTCTGCCTTTAACGACGAGGCACTTGGCAGCGCCACCCTTTACAAGGGCTTGTTGCCCGCCCAATTTGGCGGTGCCTCATCCGCAGTCCTCGACCTGACAGGACGTACTGGCAACAAGCACGATTGGCACGGAGGCGCCTCTATCGGACTACTCTCCGCCCGAGGAACCATCGAAGGTCCCATCGTCAAGGACAAGGTCTCCTTCCTAATGACGGCACGACGCACCTATCTCGATGCTTTCCTCAAATTAACGGATGATTTCAGAAATAATACCCTCTATTTCTATGATGTCAACGCTAAGTTGGACTGGACTATCGGACAGCACGATCAACTATTCTTCTCGTTCTTCACAGGCTACGACCGTACGGCTCTCGAAGATATAATAGACATCCGTTGGAACAATCTGGCAAGCAGTCTGAAATGGCTCCATCATTTCCATGGCGATTCATACGCCCAGACCACTTTGTTATATAGTGGGTATCATACCGACAACGGCATCGATATTATAGGCATGAATATCTGGTTTGATGGACATATCCGACAAGAAACACTTCGCCAGGATTTCCATGTCGCCCTCGACAAGCATCAGTTTGATGCAGGATTCCTTTCCACACTAATGAATGTCAAGTCGGCAGAGTGGCAGTTTATCAATAAACACGTGAAAGAACAGCGGCGCGCCTGGGAGAATGCTGTTTGGTTGAATGGTATCTTCCACCTCTCAGACTGTCTGACGGCATCGGCAGGTCTGCGGGCTGTTGCCTTCTCGCCCCTCGGTGGCTCACTCTATTACGACATTGAGGAAAATGGTGATATCGGCTGGTATTATAATTACGGCAAGAACAAGATTGTGAAAACCCATTTCACTATCGAACCCCGCGCCAGCCTCAATTATCAATTCTCCATTCTCAACCATCCATTGTCAGTCAAGTTCGCCTACGCCCGCACCTCGCAGAACATCCACGCGCTGCGCAACCAGAACACCTCCACTCCTTTTGACCGCTATACCCTGAGCAGTAATATTGTCAAACCAGAGATTGCCGACCAGATAAGCCTTGGACTCTTTGCCGCCACCCCAGACCAAGCCTACGACTGCTCACTCGAGGGCTACTACCGAAAAGTGAATCATGTGCTCGACTACCGCGACGGCAAAAGTTTCAGCAGTGAGATAGAGATAGAACGCCTCATCCTGCCTGGCGAGGGGAAGGGCTATGGTGCAGAACTGGCTGTCCGCAAAAATACGGGTCGGTTGACTGGATGGTTGGCCTATACCCTCTCCTGGTCAAAAAACCGCATCCCAGGTGTCAACGGTGACAGATGGTATGATGCCAATAACGACCGTCGTCACGACATTAGCATCGTGGCGATGTACCAGTTAAGCAAGCGCTGGACCCTCAACGGAGCCTGGGTATTCAATACAGGACAGGCGTTCACGGCTCCCAGTGGCAAATACCAGGTAGAGAACAACTGGGTGTATTATTATGCTGAGCGCAACGGTTACCGCGCCCCTGACTACCACCGTCTCGATGTCAGTGCAGTATGGATGAAGAGATACCATCGCTCCACCCACGAGTGGGTGTTCAGCATCTATAATCTCTACAACCATTACAACCCGTTCCTCATCAACTTTGAGGATAGTGAGAATGGTGCACGAACCCGTGCCAAGCAGTATTCTCTCTTCGGCATTGTGCCGTCCGTATCGTTTAACATCAAGTGGTAAAAGATGAAGAAATATCTATTCTATATAATAAATGTATTTTATCTATTATTTTTCTTCTCCTGTGAGAAGGACATTGACCTCGACTACCACCAAGTAAATCCCATCTATGTGGTCGAAGCCTCTGTGTCAAACGATGGAACCGAGGTGCGCATCAGTAAGACGAATGACATGGATGACAACAATAGTATCAGCGACATCAGCGGTGCAAAAGTGACTCTTTCAACCGACAACGGACAACAGTGGGATATCCCCTACAGTCGTAACGGCTTCTACCGTTATTCCACCCTGCGGGGTGAGGCAGGCACAACCTATACCATCGACGTAGAACTCGACGGACAGCATTATACCTCCACCTCCACCATGCAACGGGAGCCTACACTTAATAAATTCCGTTTCGTCTGGATGAAGGTTGCCTCAGAACGTATCATGTTTGGTGACTTGCGTATACAGGACATCCCCAACGAGGACAGTTGGTACTTTTTACATATCTACCGCAATGGTATAGGTTACCGTTGGGCAGTGATGCGCGACGATCAAAATCCTAACAAGGAATTGCAACAACTCTTTACCCTCTTCCGTGAAGGGAGCAACGACAGCGATGTGCTTCAGGAGGGAGACCATCTGTACATTGAGATACGTGCCATCGACCAACGGGCCTATGACTATCTTTATTCCATGCAGATTATGGACAACACCGGTACCAACCCGATTCCCAATTTCACGGGCGGATGTCTGGGTTATTTCTCAGCCTATTACCAGATTACTTACGACTGCACCTATCATGTGGCAGATGCAGAGGAGGATGATTGATTCTTCCGCAGAATGATTGTCACAGTGACATCGTATTCTTCATTGACGTATTTGATTTTAAGCATATCCTCAGAAAACATCAGCACTTGTGCCAAGATTGTCTGCTTACGGCCTCCCTCATCAGTAAATTGTAATTTCAGGTTATTGTTGTCGCAACGGTATTGTCCTTCATAGATAATTTCTCCATATTCGTCATAGGCAGAGAATGACCCGTCGCGAACCATTCCATTATATTTCCCGTCAGACATGAAGACAAACCTATCATAAGCGAAGTTGTCTGGTTCGAGGTCTGTATCACCCTCGATGATGACATCACCCTCATCCCAGCCGCGTTGCCAATCTCCAACGATATAATCTCCTAAGCGCCGACCATCATCATCACCGCCGCCACAGTTCCAAAAGAAAAAAAGGGCAACCACAATGGCTGCCCTGTATAATGACTTACTTAACATTCCCAACTTTAACAAGATACTCTGCTATCTGCACAGCATTCAGGGCAGCACCCTTGCGGATCTGGTCACCAGAGAGCCAGAAGGTCAGACCATTTTCATCGCTTAGGTCCTTGCGAACACGACCAACATAGACATCGTCCTTGCCTGCCGTTTCCAGAGGCATCGGATAGGTCAACGTGGCAGGATCGTCCTTCAACGTACAACCAGGCGCAGCAGCAATCGCTTTCTGGGCTTCTTCAACACTGATGGGTCTCTCCGTCTCGATCCAGACAGACTCTGAGTGAGAACGGAGCGAAGAGACACGAACACACATGGCCGAGCATTTGGCATCGGTATGCATGATTTTACGAGTCTCATTGAACATCTTCATCTCCTCCTTCGTGTAGCCATTGGGCTGGAAGACGTCGATCTGGGGAATCACGTTATAAGCGAGTTGATGGGCGAACTTCTTGACAGTCTTCACTTCACCTTCTTCCACCATCTCCTTGTATTGTTGCTGTAACTCGGCCATAGCAGCGGCACCAGCACCAGAGGCGCTCTGATACGAAGCCACGTGGATTCGCTTGATATGAGAGATATTCTCCAAAGGTTGGAGCACCACAACCATCATAATCGTTGTGCAGTTCGGGTTGGCGATGATGCCACGAGGACGGTTCAAAGCATCCTCTGCATTGCACTCAGGTACCACGAGGGGCACATCATCATCCATACGGAAAGCACTGGAATTGTCAATCATCACCGCACCGTATTTCGTGATGGTCTCAGCAAATTCCTTCGACGTACCAGCACCAGCACTGGTAAAGGCGATATCGACATCCTTAAAGTCGTCGTTATGCTGAAGCAGTTTCACTTCTATCTCCTTTCCCTTAAAAGTATATTTCCTGCCAGCACTACGTTCTGAGCCAAACAACACCAGTTCATCCATCGGGAAATTCCTCTCGGCGAGAATACGCAGGAACTCCTGTCCCACGGCTCCACTCGCACCCACAATTGCAACTTTCATATATGCCTAATCTTTAATTGGTTTCAAATTTGGCTGCAAAGATAATACTTTTTTCGGAAAGAAACGTAAAATGACCGAAAATCTTTGTACCTTTGCAGTCGAAATGAGAATGATAGCCGCATATTTCCCAATTACCGACCCTACGTTGATCTTCTTCGTGGTGTTACTCATCATTCTCTTCGCTCCAATCATTATGAGCAAACTGCGCATTCCGCACATTATCGGTATGGTATTGGCGGGTGTCGTTATCGGCCATTACGGACTCAACATCCTCGAGCGCGACATGTCGTTCGAGATACTCGGCAGCGTGGGTTTGTACTATATCATGTTCCTGGCCGGACTGGAGATGGACATGGAGAGTCTGAAAAAGAACTCTCGCCGCTTCCTCATATTCGGATTACTGACATGTTTCGTGCCACTCATCCTGACCTACATCATGGCCCGCACGATGTTGGGGTATTCTGGTACAGCCTCCTTCCTGCTCGGCTGCATCATGGCCTCTAACACGCTGATTGCCTATCCCATCGTAGGTCGCTACGGTCTGCAGCGCCATTCCTCAGTACAACTCTCTGTGGGTTCATCAATGATCTCCCTCTTTCTGGCATTGGTGATGATTGCTGCCCTCTCTGCCAGTTTTGAAGCAGCGGGATGGGCTTTCTGGCCATTATTCTTCCTCAAACTCGCAGTCTTCATCATCGGCTCTGCGTTCCTCATCCCTAAATTGGCCCGTTATTTTCTGCGCCGTTACAGTGATGCTGTGATGCAATATATCTTCGTGTTGGCTGTAATGTTCCTATCGGCAGCCCTATCGAACCTCATCGGACTGGAGGGTATCTTCGGTGCTTTCCTAGCAGGACTGATCTTGAACAGATATATCCCGAAAGTCTCACCGCTGATGAATCGCATCGAATTCATCGGAAATGCCGTGTTTATCCCCTATTTCCTGATTGGTGTCGGTATGCTTATCAACGTCCGCACTCTCTTCATGGGCGGCAATGTCATCTGGATTGTTATACTCATCGCTTTCTTTGGCACCTTCGGCAAGGCCGTAGCCGCCTATATCTCCAGTCTTTTGTTCCGTTTGCCTCAGCGCGATGGCAACATGATGTTCGGTCTGACCTCTGCCCACGCAGCTGGTGCCATCGCCATGGTGATGGTAGGCATGCGACTGGAAGTATCCCCCGGCATTTTCCTTGTCGATAACCACATGCTCAATGGCGTCATCATGATGATTCTCGTCACCTGTATCATTTCCACCCTGATGACCCAGCATGCCTCCCAGCAAATCACCCTCCACGAGAAGGCACATCTAGAGGCTGAAGACCCGAAAACCGATGACGAGAAAATATTGCTATGCGTGAAATATCCCGATATCGCCCCGCAACTGCTTACCCTAGCCCTGCTTATCCGTAATCAGAAGCTGAACCACCTTGGCCTCGTTGGCTTGAACGTGGTCTATGATGACCAGAATAGCAATAAGGGTCGTGAACAGGGTATTCGACTGCTGGAACAATTGCAGCAGCAGGCTTCAGCTTCGGAAGTGCAGATGCAGACACAAGTCCGTTTAGCCTCCAATATAGCCAACGGCATCAAGCATGCTTTTCGCGAGTTTGCTTGTTCAGAGATTGTGATGGGCATGCACGTCCATACAGACATCAGCCCAAAATTCTGGGGGGAATTCATCCAGAGTCTCTACAACGGTCTGAACCGTCAGATTATCCTCACCCGTTTTGTGCAGCCGCTCAACACCCTACGCCGCATACAGGTTTGTGTGCCATCGAGGGCTGAGTTCGAACCAGGCTTTCATCGCTGGCTGGAACGTCTGAGCCGACTCGCTGAACAACTCGACTGCCGCATCCAGTTCCACGGACGACAAGAGTCGCTCGTGCTGATTGCAGAGTATATCAACAACCGCCATCCCAGCGTGCGCACCGAATACACACAGATGGGCCACTGGAATGAACTGCCCCGTCTGGCTACTAGCATGGCTGACGACCATCTTCTGGTTGTCATATCCGCCCGTAAGGGTACCATCTCGTATAAGAATGCCATCGAGCGACTGCCCGATGAACTCCAGAAATATTACTCTGGTAGAAACCTTATGATTATCTTCCCCGACCAGTATGGTCATCAGAAGGAAGATCGCATGAGCTTCACTGAGGCTCAGCACCATGAGGAAAGTAGCGTATATGACGCTATCCTGCGATGGATCTCAAAGAAAAGATTATGATTGACATTCAAAATATCACCAAGAGTTTCGGCTCACTGCAAGTGCTGAAAGGCATCGACCTCCACATCGACCGTGGCGAAGTTGTCAGCATCGTCGGACCGTCAGGTGCTGGCAAGACTACATTGTTGCAAATCATCGGCACCCTCGACCGCCCTGACACGGGTACAATCAGTATCGACCATATCGATGTCACCAGCCTTTCCTCGAAGAAACTGAGTGACTTCCGTAACCAGCACCTCGGCTTCGTGTTTCAGTTCCACCAACTCCTACCGGAATTCACGGCCATTGAGAATATCATGATTCCCGCATATATTGCAGGAACCTCTCCAAAACAAGCTAAGCAGCGTGCCAAGGAACTGCTTGATTTCATGGGTCTGACAGGCCGTGCCACCCACAAGCCTAACGAACTTTCCGGTGGTGAGAAACAGCGTGTTGCCGTGGCCAGAGCCCTTGTCAACAACCCCGCCGTCATCCTCGCCGACGAGCCCTCCGGCTCCCTCGACACAAAAAACAAAGAAGAGCTTCATCAGCTCTTCTTCGATCTCCGCGACCAATTTGGTCAGACCTTCGTTATTGTAACCCACGACGAGGCACTCGCAAACATCACTGACAGGACAATCCATCTCCGCGACGGATTGATAGAGATGCCTTAGAACTCTGCCGATTTAGGTGTTCTTGGGAACGGAATTACGTCACGAATATTCTGCATACCCGTCACAAAGAGAATCAGGCGCTCAAAACCAAGGCCAAAGCCGGCATGGGGGCATGTACCCCAGCGACGAGTGTCGAGATACCACCAAAGTTTATCAGTATCCATCTGTCGACGACCAATCTCTGCCATCAACTTATCGTAACTTTCCTCACGGACAGAGCCGCCAATAATCTCACCAATTTGCGGGAAGAGAACATCCGTACCCTGCATCGTTGGGCCTGGTGCAATACATCCTTTGTAACCAACACTCCCCTCGCCCTGCACCGCATTTTGCTTCATATAGAAGGCCTTGATAGCAGTGGGATAGTCGGTCATAATGACAGGCTTCTTGAAATGATCCTCCACGAGGTAACGCTCATGCTCACTGGCTAAATCATCGCCCCAGTTACATGGGAACTCAAACTTCTTACCATTCTTGATAGCTTCTTGCAGGATTTTGATTCCCTCGGTATAAGGCAGACGCACGAAAGTCTCCTTCAGCACACCCTCCAAACGCTGAATGAGTGTTTTATCGATCATCTGATTAAGAAAAGCCAAGTCGTCCTTGCAGTTGTCAAGTGCCCAACGAACACAATACTTAATGAAATCCTCTTCAAGATCCATCAGTTCCTCCTGATCAAGGAAAGCCACCTCGGGTTCTACCATCCAGAATTCAGCCAGATGACGCGGGGTATTACTATTCTCAGCACGAAATGTTGGACCAAAGGTGTAAATAGCACCAAGGGCTGTTGCACCTAGTTCACCTTCGAGTTGTCCACTTACCGTCAACGAGGTCTGCTCACCAAAGAAGTCATCATCGTAAATAATCTTACCATTTTCATCTTTCTTCAGGTCATAGAGATTCTTCGTAGTCACCTGAAACATATTTCCAGCACCCTCACAGTCTGATGCAGTAATCAATGGGGTGTGAAAATAGAAGAAACCATGCTCATGGAAGTAGGTATGGATAGCCATTGCCATATTGTGGCGAATGCGCATAACAGCACCAAAAGTATTGGTACGAAGACGCATGTGAGCATTCTTACGCATTACCTCGAAGCTTTGACCCTTCTTCTGCATGGGATAGTCATTGCCACAGGGGCCATATACCTCCAAGCGAGTAGCCTGGATTTCACTGCTCTGTCCAGCACCTTGGCTCTCTACCAGAGTTCCTTCTGCACAGATGCAGGCTCCTGTCGTAATTTGCTTGAGCAGTTCATCGTCAAATTTAGCGAGGTCAACGACAATCTGTACATTCTTGATGGTTGAACCATCATTCAGGGCGATGAAGTCAACTGCTTTGCTGTTACGGTGCGTGCGTACCCAACCTTTTACGCAGACCACCTTGCCATATTCCGTGCTTTTCAGCACATCAATTATTTTTGTTCGTTTCATTATTCTCTAGTTTTCTAGAATTTCCTAATATCTTTTAGGTTTATTCATACGCTCCCATGCGGAGACGATCAACTTCCTCCTCTGTGAGGTAGCGCCAATCACCACGCTTTAAGTTCTTCTTGGTAAGACCTGCAAACTGCACGCGATCGAGTTTCGTCACCTTATAGCCAAGGCTCTCGAAAATACGACGCACAATACGGTTCTTGCCAGAATGAATCTCGATACCGATCTGCTTCTTGTCGGTAGGGTGTGCATATTGCACATCGTCGGCCTTGATTTCACCATCCTCAAGCTGGATACCCTCGGCAATCTGCTGAAGATCGTGAGCTGTACAAGCTTTATCAAGGAAAACATGATAAATTTTCTTCTTGAGATATTTCGGATGGGTTAGTTTCGAAGCCATATCACCATCGTTAGTAAGCAACAGTACACCCGTTGTGTTACGATCGAGACGACCTACAGGATAAATACGTTCAGGGCATGCATTCTTCACAAGGTCCATCACAGTCTTACGCTGCTGAGGATCATCACTCGTTGTTACATAATCCTTCGGCTTATTGAGCAGAACATAGACTTTCTTCTCAATAGAGACTGGTTGATCGTGGAATCGCACCTCATCCGTACGGAGAATCTTAGTTCCAAGTTCAGTCACCACCTGACCATTCACTGTCACCACGCCTGCTTGAATGAATTCATCAGCCTCACGACGGCTACATACACCTGCATTAGCCAGGAACTTGTTGAGACGAAGCGGTTCGTTGGGATCGTAGTTAACCTCCTTGTACTCAATACGTTTCTTCAGACTATACTTGGCATTCGGGTCATAATCGGCCGTATGTTGACAGGAATTTTTCTTATAAGGGGAGTAAGGCTTGTAGGGCTTATTGGAATAATTAGGGTTATACCCGCCTTGACGCGACTGATAACCACCACGGGGCTGATAACCGCCACGAGACTGGAATCCACCCTGCTGATCTATTCCGCCATCACGGGGCTGACGGGGTTGGTAACCACCACGGGGCTGACCGCCGTAGTTTGGACGACCATTGTTATAGCCTCCCTGACGGGGTTGGTAGCCATTTTCGCGAGATTGGTAACCACCTTCACGAGACTGACGGGGTTGATAACTGCGATCATTGTTATAGCCACCAGTACGTGGACGATAACTAGGACGCTGAGGTGTGCTGCTCTGCAGACCTGCGCCAAAGCCTTCCGGACGGAAGCCGCCTTCATCTTGATCATGATTGTTGTAACTCGGACGCTCATAGGCTGGACGCTGTCCATTGTGAATACGGGGGCGCGGCGAACGACCCGGGTGGAATTCACGCTGTTCTCTCTGAAAACCATCTTTTGG
>JAGCPK010000117.1 GCA_017965725.1 Prevotella sp. | reverse complement strand
GAAACATTTCAGTTCGAAACTCTCGGTGACGTACAGCGATTCATCGACGAGAATAGCGAAGACGCCTATCAATTGGCCCTGTCGCAACTGGCAGTGACAGACTTGGACATTCTCTCTGAGAGCATCGGTATGCAATACCTCTGTCTGGTTTATGAATTAAAACAAGGTGGTGGCACTGCCGGACTGAAGTTCATCTACGATACCATCTTTGGCAAAAACGAGAACAACCAGATTCTTGCCGACATGATTCTGAAACAGGCGAAAACTTTACGATTCATGCAAGACCAACCCACACATGAATAAGAAAGCGAGAAAAATAATGCAAAGGATGATGGCAGGTATGGTTGCCATAACATTATCAGCCATTATAACACCCTTAAAGGCGCAGAAACTTGTTTTTTCGCCGCAATGGACAGCACAGGCTCAATTTGCAGGCTACTATGTGGCCCAAGAAAAGGGATTCTACCGTGAGGCCGGTGTCGATGTGGATATTGTACACCCCTCGTCCACCACACCAGCCTTGACACGAATCCGGAATAATGAAAGTCAGGCCACAACGCTACAACTCTGTCAGGCTATGGAGACTATTGATGATGGTATCCCCTTGGTGAATATTCTCCAGACATCCATGAACAATGCTATGGTGATTGTCTCTCGGAGAGGGAAAGACCCTCTGAAGCAGAGAGGTGCCCGTGTAGGCATCTGGAGCGTAGGCTTTGGACAATTGGCTATCTGTATGAGTATTAAAGAAGGACTCGACTACGAGTGGATACCTTTTGCCTCAACCATCAACCTATTTGTAGCGGGTGCTATCGATGCAACGTTAGCTATGAGTTACAATGAGTATTACCAATTGCTACAGACGGGAATACCTCTGACGGAAGATAATGTCTATCGTTTCTGCGACCATGGCTACAATGTACAGGAAGATGGAGTCTATATGCGTCGCGATTATTATGAAAAACACCGTGAACAGGCACATAAGTTTGCTGAGGCCAGTCGAAAGGGATGGGAGTGGGCTGCCGCCCATCCAGAAGAGACACTGGAGATTGTAATGAAGTATGTGAACGAGAATCACATTGCTACGAACCGTATATTGCAGCGGTTGATGCTGAAAGAGGTGCTACGGCTTCAGATTGATCGTGACTCGAAGAAACGGGAATTTCGCCTGCGTCCCGACATGGTGAAGCTGGCTAGTCGTATGATGGTGGATAACCTGATGCTAAACCACGAAGTAACCTATGAACAACTAATAGCCCGATAGTTCCATGAAGATTCTAACGACATATATTCGCCAGTCACTCTCCAAAAGACTCAGTCTGTGGATAGTAGTCTTTGCCACCATTATTTTTGTGGCCGCCCTGGGTTTCATGTTCGTTGAATCACGCAGGGCTGTCCGTGAAGAGGCTATCAGCCATGCTTCACAGATATTGGAGAGTACGGTGCTTCGTATCAATGGAATCATGGATCGTGTTGAGGTGGCCACCAATAATACAGATTGGCTTGTGACTCGCCACTTGGATGCCCCAGACTCGATGTTTGTCTATTCGCGGCGTATTCTTCAGAACAACCCTTTTCTAAATGGTTGTTCCATTGCCTTCGAACCTCATTTTTTCAAAGATCGAGGTCGGTTTTTCTCTGCCTACTCCAACAACGAAAACGGTGTTATTCAGACCACACAAGAGGGTAATGAGAAATATGTCTATTTCTACATGGACTGGTATCAACTCTGCAAACTCCTCGATCGTCCCTGTTGGACGGAACCCTTCCTCGACTTTAATCCCCAAGACATCTCTTCTGCGGAGATGATTTGTTCCTATTGCAAACCATTGAAGAATAGTTCTGGAGAATATGTGGGAACTATCTCCGTCGATCTTTCGCTTAGTTGGCTGTCGAAAACCATCTCTTCAGTAAAGCCTTATCCACACTCCTATAGTATCATGATCGGTCAAGGTGGCACCTTTTTCGTTCATCCCGACACAACAAAACTATTCTTCCAGACCATCTTCACTGAGACTCTAGAGCACCCAGATACCACATTGACAGCTTTGGGCCATGCCATGCAGCGTGGCGAAGAAGGCATGCGCCAACTTACTCTCGACAACGAGGATTGCTATGTATTCTACAAACCTCTTGGTAAAACGGGATGGAGTGTGGCTATTGTCTGTCACGAGAGCGATATTTTCGGTGGCTACAACCGTCTTCAGAGATATGTGATAGGAATCGTTATTGCGGGTTTGTTGCTGATGCTCTTCTTCTTCAGTCGTATTATAGCCAGAGAACTTAAACCCCTCAGACAACTTGCACAAGAGGCGGAAACCATTGCTTCAGGTCAGTTTGATGCGGAATTACCCGATTTTAAACGGATTGATGAGATTGGTCACCTAAGCCAGTCGTTTGGACATATGCAAAAGTCTCTTGTTGACTATATTAAGGAATTGAAGACGACTACAGCCCAAAAAGCCTCTATTGAAAGTGAGTTAAATGTGGCTAATAGTATCCAGATGTCGATGTTACCTAGCGTGTTTCCTGATCGCGAAGGACTGGATATGTATGCCTCGATGACTCCCGCCAAAGAGGTTGGCGGTGACCTCTATGGTTATCTGCTTATTGGCGACAAACTCTACTTCTGCGTGGGAGATGTCTCAGGCAAAGGAGTGCCGGCCTCGCTCTTCATGGCACAGGTCACACGGCTCTTCCGCACATTGGCTGTCCAACAAATGCAGCCTGCTGAGATTTGTACTCGTATGAATAATGCATTGTCGGGTGACGAGAATCTGACAAATATGTTTGTTACCTTATTCATCGGGCTCGTGGAACTTCAGACTGGACATCTGATGTTTTGTAACGCTGGTCATAACCCGCCTATCATCGGTGGAGGGGAGCATCATGGTGAGTTCCTCAAAATGTTTTCGAACTACCCCATTGGCATATTCCCTGATCTGGACTTCCAAGGTGAGGAGATTGATAGTATTAAGGGGTGTCCGCTATTCATATATACCGACGGGTTGAATGAAGCAGAGAATCTTGAACACGATCAGTTTGGTGATGACCGTTTGCTCAACATCCTGCGCAACACCCACTTCGACTCTGCGAGACAGGTCATTGAAACCCTCGCCATCGAAGTGGAAAACCACCGTAATGGTGCCGATCCCAACGACGACCTGACAATGATGTGCTTACGGGTAAATTGAAAGAATTAAATACAGTTAAGAATGAGGATTTCCACGATAGGTGGCAGCATATTTAAACAGACTCTGCTGTTGGCACTCCTCCCTATTGTGGTGTCATGCCATTTCGGAGGATCTGATGGAACATCTGCCGTTAATCCTGAACAAGAACGACTCACAAGGAGTTGTACAATCGATAGCCTTTCTCTCCGAACTATACTTGATCCTGATTCTATAGAGGGATGGGATCATCTGAATTCCCTCTCTGCAGAGGCGTGGATGCTCATCGATGACTCCACAGGAATGATTATTAGTCAGAAGTATGCCAACGAGCCGAAATTTATGGCCTCCCTCACCAAAATGATGACCTGTCTATTGGCACTTGAGAATGGCAACCCGACAGATACCGTCAATATCACCGATGACGTGTTTATAACCAAAGACTCCAGAGTAAGGTTGGGCGACGGCTACCTGCTGGACAACCTGATATACGAGATGATGCTGGTGAGCGACAATGATGCAGCATACGCCCTGGCCAAGCATATCGCTGGCGACACGCTGAAGTTCTGCGACATGATGAACGGAAAGGCGGCCTATTTGGGGATGAACAGTACCCATTTCTCCAACCCAAATGGAATGCCGTCTCCAGACAATTACAGTTCAGCCTGCGATCTTGTCAAACTGGCACGATACTGTATGCGCGACAGTGCCTTTGCCGCGATTGTTGGAACAATCGAAAAGGATATTCCTCTAACAGATGGGCGACACATGCCCTGCCTTAATACCAACGCCCTGCTGACAAACTACGAAGGCTGTTTCGGCATCAAGACGGGCTTTACCCGTCAGGCCGGAAACTGTCTCGCCTCCGCCGCCACCCGCGATGGAGTGACCCTCTACCTCATCCTACTCAACAGTCGTAGCATGTCATCCCGTTTTACTGAATCTTCCATCCTCCTTGACTACGGTTTCCGTGTGATGAAGGCTTACAAGCACACATTATTGTATGAAGCATCGTGAGATATACAATAGTGCCCAGTTAATGGAGGCGATTCAGGAGATGGGGTTCCTACCGCTGTTGGACAGTGGTATTCTTGGCTATTCTGCTGAGGAGATAGTTGCTGACGACTGTCGTTACGTGATGCTGCCCGATGGCGGGTGGGACTGGCCGTTGTGGAAGTGGAAAGGTCCGATTATCACGGAGGGCAACTGCGTCTATGGCAAGTTCTTCGCAGGGAAGGCAGGCTTCATCAGTCGCGAGTGGTGGCCGGACTTCTGCAACTATCGTCGCCATCTGCATCCTATGCCATCAGAGGGTTCTATTGAAGAAACGGTACTGTTTACGTTGCAGGAGCAGGGTCCGTTGATCACACGCGAACTGCGTGCTGCCTGTGGTTTTAATGGATCCAAGATGCGCAGTCGGTTTGATGGTTATGTCACTCGTCTGCAGATTGCCTGTCGCGTCATCACAGAAGATTTCGTCTATCCCACTGACAAACATGGCAATGAATACGGCTGGGGCTGGGCATTACTCACCACACCAGAACAACTGCATGGTCGCGAATCCTGCCAATGTCCTCGAACGCCTGAAGAATCTTTCGAGCGCCTCATCGCCCATTTCAAAAACCTTCTCCCCAACGCTTCCGACAAACAGATCTTGAAACTCCTAAGGTGCTGATAATGGAGTGACAGAGGCAACTATGTAAAGAATCTTTAGATTTGTAACAAATGATTATTTATTTGAATTTGAATATACAGGTTTGTTGCAGATGATTATATTTTGCATTTTGATTCTTTATATCTGTTGCAAAGGATTATATTTCATATATAATATATTTAGATTTGCACCAAAGCATTATATTTCAAGTTCAAAATCTTTAGCCTTGCATCAAAGAATTATATTTCAAATTTAATGTATTTAGTTTTGTAACAAATCTAAAGATTTGATATTTGAAAAATATTCCGATAATTTCAAATCTATATATTCTATGGTAAAAATACACAGAAATGTTTGGAAATCTGGATTTTTTTATTTAATTTTGCAGTCAATTGAATATAAGAGAAAACAAAACATGAGTGAAAAGAAAAAACCACGTGTGCTGAGGCTGGAACCACAGTTGACATTCGACGAACTCTATCACTCACCACTACGTCTGGAACGACGGTATGAGGTGACGGGTGGCGGTACAACGGAACCAAAGGTGAAAACAGTCTATGTGGAGTTGAAACAGCCTATCGTGAAAAGTACAGGCATACGAGTGCTCGACGAGTATGTGGATTATATCGCCGCAGGCCATTCCGACGTGACGGCTTTTTGTCATTCACATGGTCTGCGACGAAGCGACATCGACGCGCTTTTGTTCGTGCTCACCGGTATGCGTGGCATCGATTTCCGCCAACGATATCAGTTGAGGATGATGGACGAATTGTTGCGTTACACTGATCTCACACCCGCCGAGGTGGCCCGCCGCTCGGGGATTGGATCGGTCAACAACCTCTACCTGGTCACGAAGCGTAATTACAAGGAGTCTCCCGTAGAACACCGTCGTAAGATCCGCCTCAAGGGCGACGAAGGTCGATACAAATTATGATAG
>JAGCPK010000116.1 GCA_017965725.1 Prevotella sp. | reverse complement strand
TATCTTCGGTATCAAGAACATGAGCCGCTTCTATCGTCACGTCCTCATCGAGAAGCACTACCCACACCACTGCGCCGTGATGTTCGGTCATCAGGGTAAGTACCTGTGGGAGGTTCTCAAGTACATGGGTATCCCCGTGGACGAGATTGACTACAACTTCCCGAAGGGTAACTACTACCCCACCGAGAATCCTTTCGCATAAGGTTTATTCCATCAATAGATGGAGGGTGCGTCGAATAGGCGCACCCTCTTTATAAAGTATATAGCGGCAATTATGGCAAAAGAAGGCAAAGAACTCACCCCGATGATGAAACAGTTCTTCGATTTGAAGGCAAAGCATCCTGATGCTGTGCTGCTGTTTCGTTGTGGGGACTTCTATGAGACCTACTGCGAAGATGCCGTAACGGCTGCTAAGATACTGGGTATCACACTGACCCATCGTAACAATGGTTACAATAAGGGTGATGAGATGGCTGGATTCCCCCATCACGCCCTCGACACCTATCTGCCAAAACTCGTGAGGGCAGGTAAACGTGTGGCTATCTGCGACCAACTCGAAGACCCCAAATTGACGAAGAAACTCGTCAAGCGAGGTATTACGGAACTCGTGACGCCTGGTATTGCCCTCTCCGACAATGTCCTGAACTATAAGGAGAACAATTTCCTCGCTGCTGTCCATTTCGGAAAGACAGCCTATGGTGTGGCTTTCCTGGATATCTCGACGGGCGAGTTCCTGACGGGAGAGGGCACCTACGACTACGTGGAGAAACTGCTGGCTAACTTCTCACCTAAGGAGGTACTCTACGACAGGACGCGCAAGAAGGATTTTGAGAAGTATTTTGGCAATAAGTTCTGTACCTTCGAACTCGACGACTGGGTGTTTACAGATCAGACAGCACGCCAGAAACTGCTGAAGCATTTCCACGTGAAGAACCTGAAGGGTTTTGGCGTGGATCATCTGCAGAACGGTGTGATTGCCTCTGGGGCCATCCTGCAGTATCTCGAACAGACACTCCACACCCAGATAGCCCATATCACCTCTATCTCCCGCATCGAGGAGGATAAATATGTACGACTGGATAAGTTCACCATCCGCAGTCTTGAACTGATAGCGCCGATGCAGGACGATGGCAAGTCGTTGTTGGACGTGATTGACAAGACTGTCTCTCCGATGGGTGGACGATTGTTAAGGCGCTGGCTCGTCTTTCCATTGAAAGATGAGAAGCCCATCAACGAGCGTCTTGATATCGTGGAGTATTATTATCGTGAGCCTGATTTCCGTCAGTGCATCGACGAACAGATCCATCGCATCGGCGACTTAGAGCGTATCATCTCGAAGGCTGCCGTGGGGCGTGTGTCGCCTCGTGAGGTGGTACAACTCAAAACAGCCCTGCAAGCCATCCAACCTATCAAGACGGCTTGTCTCTATGCTGAGAACGAAGCCCTGAAACGGGTGGGTGAACAGTTGAATCTCTGTGAGTCGCTGAAGGAAAGGATTGAGAAGGAGATTCAGAATGATCCGCCACAACTCGTGGCAAAGGGAGGCGTCATCCGGGATGGTGTGAATGCCGAACTCGACGAACTGCGACAGATTGCGTATTCAGGTAAGGACTATCTCTTGAAGATTCAGGAGCGCGAAGCTGCACAGACAGGTATCTCCTCGCTCAAGATCGGCTACAACAATGTCTTCGGCTATTACCTTGAGGTGCGAAACACCTATAAGGATCAGGTGCCGGCAGAGTGGGTGCGTAAGCAGACACTGGCGCAGGCAGAGCGGTATATCACGCAGGAACTGAAGGAGTACGAAGAGAAAATTCTGGGGGCTGAGGATAAGATTCTCTCCTTGGAGGCCAAACTCTTCAACGACCTGATTCTGGGTATGCAGGAGTTTATCCCCCAGATACAAATCAATGCGAATATCATAGCCCATCTCGATTGTCTTTTGGGCTTTGCGAAGACAGCAGAGGAGAACAACTATATCCGTCCTGTGATAGACTCGACAGAAGTGATAGACATCAAACAGGGTCGCCATCCTGTCATCGAACAGGAACTGCCTTTAGGAGAGTACTATATCCCCAATGATATCCTACTCGACAATGAGCGACAGCAGATCATTATCATCACGGGTCCGAATATGGCTGGTAAATCGGCGCTGTTGCGACAAACGGCGTTGATAGTACTGTTGGCGCAGATTGGTTGTTTCGTGCCCGCAGAGGCCGCGAGAATCGGTCTGGTGGATAAGATATTCACTCGTGTGGGTGCCTCGGATAATATCTCCCTAGGCGAATCTACCTTTATGGTGGAGATGACGGAGGCCTCGAACATCCTGAATAATGTGTCTTCCCGTTCTCTTGTGCTTTTCGATGAGTTAGGCCGAGGCACCAGTACTTACGATGGTATCTCCATCGCCTGGGCTATCGTAGAGTATCTGCATGAGAATGCCAAGGGCCATCCTCGTACCCTCTTCGCCACCCACTACCACGAACTGAATGAGATGGAGAAGAACTTCAATCGCATCAAGAACTATAATGTCTCTGTGAAGGAGGTCGATGGCAAGGTGATTTTCCTGCGTAAATTAGAGCGGGGTGGTAGCGAACACTCCTTTGGTATCCACGTGGCGGAGATTGCAGGCATGCCTCGTAGTATCGTGAAACGCGCAAACGTGATTTTAAAGCAGTTAGAGGCAGAGAATGCCCAGGTAGGCTCCGTTGGTAAGCCTACGGCAGAAATCGCCGCCTCTCGCGAAGGCATGCAACTCTCCTTCTTCCAACTTGATGACCCTGTGCTCTGCCAGGTCCGTGATGAAATTTTGGGTCTCGACGTGAACAATCTCACCCCTCTCGAAGCCCTCAACAAACTCAACGACATCAAAAAGATCGTCTCTGGCAAATAAGAAACTTATATTGTCTTCTCAATAATCGTTATTTGTTTTATGAAAGTGCGCAATACTAAAACACTCGGTCTTGGTATTGCGCACCTTCTATTTTATACTACTTGATTTTGTAGGCGGCGAAGTACTCGCCGTGGCGGAGGTAAAGGATGCCGTCGGCGATGTGCATGTGTGCCCAGTAGGGACCGCTGCCTTTGGCAACGCGGAACTTGCTGACGATGTCAAGTTTATCGGTAGTGGGATTGACGAGGCCTACGAAGCCGCGGCGCTCGTCATAGATGAAGAGTTTGTTGTCGGCAGCGATGATGGAGCCCTTGCCAGCACCGCCTGTCCACTTTTCTTCGTAGTTGGTCTCACCAGTCTGCCAGTCAACGCAGCACCAGTTACCATCATTGTTGTTAATCCAGTTGGAGCCGTAAATCTTACCGTTGACAAGCACGTAGCCGCCGTGGTGGGTGTCGAGCGTCTCAGTGCGCCAAGTGCATTTGACGCTCTTCAGATCGTCGGCCAACTGCAACTGGAAACCATTGATGTTGTAGCCATGGCAGAAGAAAATCTTGCCGTCGCTGTAGAGGGCGGAGTTCGGCGCGATATTCTGGTTGCGGCGGTTGGGCTCTCCGGTGTGGCGGGGTCCCCAATCGTCGAAGGTCCAATCAATCTCGCCATTGTCGGGATTGACGCCAATGACCGTCTGGTTGGTAGAGCCAATGATCTGCCGTTTGCCCTTGTACTCAATCATGATGGGCGAGACGTAGCCAGAGGCTTCGCCGATGGCGTGGGTCTTCCAGATTTCCTCGCCAGTGTCCTTGTTCAGCGCAACCATCGTGGTCTGATTGCCGCAGGGGGTGTAGATGACCTTGTTGTCATAGACGAGCGGACACTCCGAGGTACCCCACATGCCGGTCTGGCGTCCGTACTTTTCGCCGGCATCGACTTTCCATACAATCTTGCCCTCTTTCGTATCGATGCAGACCACTTCGCCCATACCGCTGACCACGTATGCCTTGCCATCGGCGATGGCAGGCGTTGTGCGAGCCTCGGGATAGGAACCGCGCCAAGGTGTTCCGTAGGCGACGGTATAGAGTTTCTTGCCTTGAAGATCGTAGCAGTTGAAGACCTCCTGGTTCTCGTCCTCATTGAGGCCGGTAAGGTAGACGCGGTCTCCGACGACAAGCGGTGAAGAGTATCCCTTACCAGCGTCCGTGGTCTCAAAGACCATCTGAGGCCCTTCAGCGGGCCATTCCTTCAAGAGTCCTTTGTCAGGATAGTAACCGTTATGACTCGGTCCGCGCCAACCGTAGGGCGTGACCTGTGCGAATGCTCCGACGCCTATCATGGCACCGACGAGCAGCATGATTAATTTTTTGTTCATGTTCATAATTTTAAAACTTTAGTGATATAAATAATTGAGTTATTTTCTGATGTCATAGGCAATAAGGGCTGGCCCGTGACGGACGTAAAGAATGCCGTCAAAGATGGTAGGATGAGAGAAGCACGCCCCCGAACCGTCAGTAATGCGGAACTCGCTCACGATGTCGAGTTTGTCGGGATTGATGCGGGCGAGTCCCATCGTGCCGCGACGTT
>JAGCPK010000115.1 GCA_017965725.1 Prevotella sp. | reverse complement strand
CGGACGGAAGCCGCCTTCATCTTGATCATGATTGTTGTAACTCGGACGCTCATAGGCTGGACGCTGTCCATTGTGAATACGGGGGCGCGGCGAACGACCCGGGTGGAATTCACGCTGTTCTCTCTGAAAACCATCTTTTGGTGTTTCTTCTTGTTTCTTTTCGTTCTCGAAATCCATTTTTTTTTAATTAAAATCTAATCTTAATATTGTTATACCTTATTATATATAATATGAGGTATTAGATGTAATTAAACATATTATTAATTTATCAAATGCCTGTGTAGGTGGAAGGGGTGATAGCTCGTAATTCTTCCTTTACAGACTCATTCACATCAAGAGTCTCGATAAAGTCCGAAATGGTTTGCTCTGTCATCTTCTGGTTGGTACGCGTCAGTGCCTTCAATGCCTCGTAGGGATGAGGATACGCCTCACGACGAAGAATGGTCTGAATACCTTCAGCCACCACAGCCCATGTATTGTTGAGGTCTTCCTGTAATTTCTCCTCATTGAGGATTAATTTACGTAATCCCTTCAAAGTACTTTGGAAAGCGATAAGGGCATGCCCCATCGGTACACCCACATTGCGCAAGACAGTAGAATCCGTTAAGTCACGCTGCAAACGACTAATCGGCAGTTTCTGTGCAAGAAACTGAAGTACAGCATTGGCAATACCCAAGTTTCCTTCGCTGTTCTCATAGTCGATGGGATTCACTTTATGCGGCATAGCACTGCTACCCACTTCACCAGCCTTAATTTTCTGCTTAAAATATTCCATGGAGATATACATCCAGAAATCACGGTCGAGGTCGATAACGATTGTATTGATACGACGCATAGCATCAAAGATGGCACCCAGCCAGTCGTAGTTGGAGATCTGCGTAGTATATTGCTCACGCTCCAATCCCAGTTTCTCGCTTACAAACTGATTGCCGAACTCCCGCCAGTCATACTGTGGATAGGCCACATGATGTGCATTGAAGTTTCCCGTAGCCCCCCCAAATTTCGCAGTCACCGGTGTTTCCTTCAAAGCACGCAACTGTTCTTCCAGACGATAGACATAGACCATTATCTCCTTTCCCAAACGGGTAGGAGAAGCCGGTTGTCCATGTGTCTTAGCAAGCATCGGAATCATTTTCCATTCTTCAGCGTAATCATGGAGTTGCTCTATCAGTTCCTCAACCATCGGACAATAGACCTCCTCCAGAGCCTCTTTCACAGAGAGTGGTATAGAGGTATTGTTAATATCCTGAGAGGTCAGACCAAAATGAACGAATTCCTTGTATCGGTCAAAACCACCAATCTTATCGAGTTCTTCCTTAATAAAATACTCGACAGCCTTAACGTCGTGATTGGTCACCTTCTCGATGTCCTTCACACGCTGAGCCTCGGCAATGGTAAGGTTGCGATAGATGTCGCGAAGCCTATCAAACAGGCTATGGTCAAATTTTTCCAATTGTGGCAACGGTAATTCACAAAGAGCGATGAAATACTCAATCTCCACACGCACCCGATAGCGTATCAGCGCATATTCCGAAAAGTACTCTGCCAATGGTTCCGTTTTGCCTCTGTAGCGGCCATCTATAGGCGAGATGGCTGTCAGTAAACTTAAATTCATTTTTCCAAATATCGATAATTATCTTAATAATGGTGTGTCGTTTGGACTGCAAAGGTAAGGAGAAAAAATGAATCTGCAAAATTTTCACCTGAAAATCTTGCAGATTCACTATGTATTTGATTTATTTACAACTGATAGAGATCGCTGGCAGCCATCAATTCCACCTTTTTCTCTTCCAAAACACGCTCACAGGCATCAAGGTCGGAAGGACGAATGACCACATGGGCCACATCGCCGTTAGCGAATGAATACATATATTCAATGAAGATATCCTTCTGGGAAAGGTATCTCAAGACAACAGCCAACGACCCACTCGTGTTCGGACAAACGAAACCGATCACATCGGTAATCTTAACAGCAAAATGAGCCTCTTTCAACACCTTATATGCTTTCTCCGGATCGGAGACAATACAGCGAAGGATGCCAAAGTCGCTATTGTCGGCGATAGACATTGCTGACAAATTGACACCTGCTTCACCAAGAACATCGGTTACCTCGGTCAGTCGCCCAGACTTATTCTCGAGGAAAATGGATAATTGCTTTGCTTTCATTTTTATTAAAGTTTAATAGGTTCTGTATGTTAAAGTTGGCGCTTGTCAATGACACGCTTAGCCTTACCAGTGGAACGCTCAATGCCTTTCGGCTCTACCAGTTTCACCTTGAATCCTAGACCAATTACACTGCGGAGTTCGCCCTCCAGTTTTTTCTGGAGACCAACCATCGTTGACATATCATCAGTGAAATAGTCCTCCTTGACCTCAACCTTCAATTCTGAGGTGTCTGTATTGTTGACACGATCGACAATCAGCAGGAAGTGCGGCTCAAACTCCTTCTGTTTTAGAATGACATCCTCAATCTGTGACGGGAAGACATTGACCCCACGAATAATCAGCATATCGTCACAACGGCCGAGGATACGATCCATTCTTACCAAAGTACGTCCACATGCACATTTCTCATAATGGAGAGCTGTCAGGTCATGGGTACGATAACGGAGCAACGGCATACCTTCCTTGGTGAGGTGGGTAAAGGTCAACTCGCCAAAAGCCCCTTCTGGTAAGGGCTTACCAGTATTCGGATCAAGTATTTCTGGATAATAATAATCTTCGTTCAAGTGTGTACCATGCTGGCATTCACATTCATAACCGACACCCGGTCCTGCAATCTCACTCAGACCATAAATATCATAAGCCTTGATGCCCAGTGATTCTTCCAACTTCACACGCATTTTCTCAGTCCAGGGCTCTGCACCAAATGCACCTACCTTCAGTTTGAACTCATCACGCTTCCACTCACATTCTCTCATGGCCTCACCTAGGAACATGGCATAACTAGGAGTACAACAAAGGACAGTAGCCCCAAAATCGTGCATCAGCGTCATCTGTTTCTGAGTGTTACCCGACGAAATAGGAATGACAGAAGCCCCGATATTAGTTGCGCCGTCATGGGCACCAAGGCCACCTGTAAACAAACCATAGCCATAAGCCACCTGAAAAATATCATCCTTACCAGCACCATAGGCCGTAAAAGCACGGGAGATAGCCTCAGACCATGTAGCAAGATCCTTACGGGTATAAAGCACAACCACAGGTTTACCCGTCGTTCCTGATGAAGCATGGATGCGTACAATTTGACTCATCGGTACGGCAGCCAACCCAAAGGGATAATTATCTCTTAAATCAAGTTTATTGGTAAACGGCAGCTTCACAATATCATCAATGCTCTTAATGTCTCCAGGCTCCAGTCCCATCTCTTGGAACTTCTTCCTGTAAAAAGGAGTATTATAATACACATACTCGGCCATCTTTACCAGACGACGACTCTGTATTTCCCGCAACTGTTCGCGATCCATACATTCAACGGCTTCATTCCAAATCATAAGTCTAATTTTATTAGGGTTGTTAGGGGATGTTCATAATTCTAGGCGACAAAGGTAATACTTTTTTCTGAAACAACAAAGAAAAAGCTTCAGATTTTCATCTGAAGCTTTCTTATTTGTGGGCGTTGACGGATTCGAACCGCCGACCCTCTGCTTGTAAGGCAGATGCTCTAAACCAGCTGAGCTAAACGCCCTCATTTCAATTTGCGGGTGCAAAGGTACAATAAAAAAGTGAAATGTGAGAAGTGAAAAGTGAAAAGTTGATGGCCGTTGACGTTTTTTAACGGATTTAGCCCAGCAAATGCTCAATATCCGACTGTGGGAAGATACAAAGTATGTTTTTACCATCAGGTGTGTAATTAACATTTGAACAAGAGAAAAGTTCATTGACCAGATTTTCCATCTCATCATTGGAAAGAATCTGTCCATAGGGAATGGCAGCACTACGAGCCATACTCAATGCAACTGTGCTACTGATTTCCTCCGTTACACCCCTACCCTTTTCCAATGCATCACTGACCATTCGTCTTAACAACATGACAGGATCGATTCCGTCAATGCCCGCAGGAATGCCATTAATAGCGTAAGTATTGCCACCTAAATCACTAACATCAAATCCAAGACCTGAAAGCATCGGGAAAATAGAGGCAAAAATAACAGCATCAGATACTGAGAACTGGATAGTCTCCGGAAAGAGCATCTTCTGGGTATTACACGTTATGCCACGCTGCTGTTCCATATACTTCTCATATAAGATTCGAATATCCGCACGGTGCTGGTCGATAATCATCAGCCCAGACTTGACAGCCGTCATCACATATTTGCCCTTAAACTGGTAATGGGCGGGCGATTTCTCGGCAATCATCTCTGGAGTCGAGTTTACAGGAGACACATCAACCTCAGCGAACATATCAACATGAGAACCGCCTGTCGCCCTCCGTACAGGATCTGTCAACAGCGAGTCGTAGAGTTCCTGCCAGTCAGAAGACACAGGATTCTTCGAAGAAGAGGTCGGTTTAAACGGGTTGTAATCCTGATTATAATGAGGAGAAGGAGGTGCCACCTGTCTGGAAGGGTCATAAACAGGTATCTCTGGACGGCCAACTGTATCAAAGTCGATGGTGGGTACATCACAGAACTTACCAATAGCGTCTCTAACGGCCGCCATCAAGATTTGCCAGATTGCCTGTTCATTTTCAAACTTAATTTCAGTTTTAGTCGGATGAATATTGACATCAATGTCGGCGGGACTGATGTCAAAATACAGAAAATACGGTACTGCCATTCCCTCTGGTATCAGACGATCATAGGCTGTAATGACCGCCTTATGAAAATACGGATGCTTCATGTACCGGCCATTGACAAACAGAAAATCACAACCGCCTTTTTTCCTTGCAGATTCTGGTTTAGCCACAAAACCATAAATCCTGCACATCGTCGTACTAACCTCCACTGGTATCAGCTCCTGCCCATACTGTCTGCCAAAAACATCTGTGATACGCTGTCGAAGACTACCAGATTTTAGGTTCATCAATTCCACACCGTTGCTATGTAGGGAGAACTGAATTTCAGGATAGACCAGAACAATACGCTCAAAAGCTGTAAGGATATTGTTGAGTTCCGTGGCATTCGTCTTTAGGAACTTACGACGGGCGGGAACATTATAAAAAAGGTTACTCACCTTAAAATGACTGCCAATAGGACAGGATACTGGTTCCTGACCTGTCACTTTAGACCCTAAGACCGTCACCAACGTACCAATCTCTTCATCAGCCATACGCGTCTGGAGTTCTACCTGAGCCACTGCTGCAACCGATGCGAGCGCTTCACCACGGAAACCCATTGTATGCAGGGCAAAGAGATCGTCAGCCTTTCGTATCTTTGAAGTGGCATGGCGTTCAAAGGCCAAACGAGCATCTGTCTCCGACATGCCTTTCCCATCATCAATGACCTGAATGGATGTCCGCCCTGCATCAACCACAATTACTTGTATTTTTTTAGCCCCAGCATCCACGGCATTCTCCACCAACTCCTTAATAACAGAAGCCGGACGCTGTATCACCTCACCCGCAGCAATCTGGTTGGCAACACTGTCGGGAAGCAACTGGATTATGTCACTCATTTCTTACCTTTTCTTTTCACGCCACACAAAAATGTCATAACGGTTCAATGGACGGATATAGTCATACCACATAAATCTCGGAAGGAATTTTTTGTCTGCAGGAATCTGATTCATCGGGTACCAAGTACCTGACGACTTCGGAGTCCACACTTTTTGGAGCTTACGGTCTTTCAGATACATCTTCAGTTCTGTTGTTTCCTGATGGTTATATATAATAGGCAAACTATCACCTTCTTCAAAATAATAGCCTATCAGTACATTATCCTTGGCCTGAGCCTCACTAATCTCCCCATTAACAAAGAAAGCGAGCATCTCTTTAGAAGAAACCTGGTTGTAACACGACGTATCACTTCGTAGTTGCTGAATGGAAAATGCATCCCCGATAATATGTGCACGATCAATGACAGAGTCTTTCATAAATACCTGTATCTCGTTCCCGACAATCTGTTGGTTGTTATTCCATACAATCGGATCCTTATACATTGTCATACAAGAATCCAAAGAATTATATACCAAAGAGTCACATACTGCTTGTACATCTGTCCGATAAGCTCTGACCTTATGAAAGGCATGTATTTTCCGATAGACAGAATCCGTTTCAATATTGAAAGTGACAACCTTAAAAGTATCAGCATGCATATAAAGTGAATCGCCTTGTGAATAGTCTATTGCCACAGCACTATCGGTACAAAGGGCAAAACCAGTATTCTCATAATATTCACCATAATTGCCCGTCAACTTATTCTTATTGACAGAATCCACATAGATGACGTTACGAAAGGCTTGGCTAATGCCCTGTTTACTATCATAATAGACACTATCTCCTACCAACGATTTCCCTTCGTTGTTAAGCACCGACCGTTCCATCAACCATGCCTGTTCATTCTTGGTATCATAATAACCCTGTTCCGAGTAGATATGGCTCTTGCCAGAGGTGATATTGGAAGGACCGACGATATGAGCCATAGAATTAGCATTATCATAATAAAGCGTGTCAGTCGTCAAATAGAACTTCGGACTCTTCATCTTCACATCGTAGTTAAACACTGACATTTTGGTCTTTGTGTTATATTCTCCCCAATCGGAAGTGAGTGTTGTATTCCCGTCAACCATCTTACCCCCCTCGAAGAAATAGGCATTATCATATAAACGGTCAAAATCAAGGCTATCTGTATATAGCGTCGTCTTTCTGTTTTTCAGAATCACATTATAACGGGCACGAGCTAATTGTTCATTCCCATCATAGTAGGCATAATCGCTAAAAAGGGAGAGTGTGTCGCCTTGATACATCTTCACATGTCCGAATGCCTCAAAGGAATTGCTAACCTCATAGAAATATGCACTATCACAATAAAGTCTAGCACCGACATGAGTAAAATGCACCTTACCATTCAGGATTGTGGCGTCAGGATTCTTAAACTGGTCAAAATGAAGTACGTCGGCATGAACAAGATATACCCGTTTGTCCTGAACACGCGCCTTTCTGACAGAACGCTTTCTGTTACGATTTTTCTGGGCATCAGCGGAGCCAAAGCCAAGGAGCACCATAATGACTATTGTCAGAAAGAAAGCCAGTCGTTTCATCCTTATTTAATCCAGCCTTCGTATTCGAACTTACAGTCACGATAATTGTCATTCAGACGCGTATAGACACTTTTAATCTTATCCACTACCCATTGATGAAGTTTTTCCGCACGACGATTGTTAAGCACCACTTCCTTCAATACCTGAAAATCATCACTGATATTAGCCCTATGACCATCAACACGACTCTTCAACTTTGCGATCATACATACTGTCTTGCCTTTCTGATTGATCATCTGGAAAGAATTCGATATCTGTCCGACCTGCATCGTATCAACAACCTTTGCCACCTCAGGCGGAAGGTCTTGCATCTGAAAACGGGAAGTGATACTACGACCATACTCCTGAGAATTGGACATCAGACCTTTGTTGCTACGTGTGTCCTTATCGTCAGACAGGAGTGTGGCAGCATCCTCAAAAGTAAATTTCCCCTCGCGGATATCTGATGCAATAGAATCCAGACGAAGCAGTGCCTTCTCGATAGCCTCATCAGAGACAATGGGCTTCTTTAGGATATGACGGACATTCACCTTGTCGCCCCGCTTTTCCACCAATTGAATAATATGGAAGCCGAACTCCGACTCCACGATCTTGGAGATCTTTTTCGGGTCAGTCAAGTTGAATGCCACCGTCGCAAAGGCCGGATCCAACGTAGTACGTCCCACCAGCCCCAGTTCACCTCCACGACGGGCAGAATTCAGATCCTCAGAATACAACCGGGCCAGTGTCTGGAAAGTCGATTCTCCTTTGTTCACCCGGTCAGTATATTCCCGCAGTTCATCCTTGACACGATTGATCTCTTCCTCCTCAATACGGGGTGTCTGACTAATAATCTGAACCTCGACCTCTGTCTGCACATAAGGTAGGCTATCTTGCGGCAGATTAGAGAAATAACGACGCACATCGGCTGGTGTCACTGTAATATCCTCCACCAGTTTCTGTTTCATCTTCTGTACTTTCTGACGGTCCTTGAACTCATTTCGCATCTCATTACGCATCTCAGTAATAGTCTGGTGCTTGTATTCCTCTAGTCGTTCACGAGAACCGTCAACCATATCCAACCACGTACTGATCTGCTGTTCTACATCCTGTGCCACATCGGCATCGGTCACCTCGATACTATCAATATCCGCCTGATGGACAAAGAGTTTCTGGACAGCTATCTGTTCTGGAATCGTACAGTCAGGATCCCCACTCCATTTAATACCCTCCATAGCAGCCTGCATACGCATATTCTCCACGTCAGATTTCAAAATAGCCTCATCTCCAACCACCCAAATTACCTCATCGATAATACTATGAGGTGAAATTGAATCAGAGTCGGATGGAGATAGTGAGAGATTATTGCAATGAGGGAAACGAGGGATAGTGGCAATACCCACTAGGGGGACTACCACCAACACCGACAATATAAAAAATCTGGTCGATTTCATAGATGTTTATTTACGGTTTTCAATACTTCTTTATTGATGGTGAAAGGATAACGACGACGCAGGTCAACAACCCAAGCTTTCTCAAGCATGTCTTGATAATCTGCAGTTACTAATCCACGAACATCCGTATAATCTTCCGGTCCTTTCTTCAGCAACTTACCATAGACCGCGTCTATCGGATAATCCTCCACAGGAGTGACAGTTTCTCCACGTTTAAACACTTCCTTGTCAATCAACGTGTTGTCACCCTTCTTAAAAATACCCTTTTCCACACGGATACGGATGACAGAATCCGGATTGAACGTACTACGTAAAACTTCTGCCCATTGGTCAAAAGGCAATTTCTTGACACAATTCTTCACAGCCTTAACATCTGCCTTATCTTTTACATGATAGGCAATACCCTTAAAACGGGGCTCTGACCATGCATAGTCTTTCTTGTGATCCTTAAAATAGGCAGCAAGCCCAGCCTCATCCTTTGCGCCCTTATCCCATACCTCACGGTTGCTGATTTCATAGAGCAATAGTCCATCATGATACTCCTGAATCAAGTATTTCATATCTGGATCAACAGCCGCCAGAGAATCTGTCTTCTTGGTCATAACATCTTCCTTGCTCATCATTCCACCAGACTGATCTACGATTTTCTGGATTTTCTGTTCTGCGATACGGTCTCGAAGTCCCTGCTGCTCAATCCGCTGTATCATACTGTTTTTCAACGAATCGAAAGGTTCCAACTGCTTACGGTCCTTCAGCATAATGATATGATAGCCTGACGGTGTCAAAACAGGCTCACTAAACTCACCAACCTGTAAAGCATAGGCGGCATCCTCAAACTCCTTATAGGCCTGATTAGGGGCAACCCAAGTACCCAATAGTCCACCATTGACAGCAGTCTTTTTATCTTCGGAATAACGCTTGGCAATATCCGCATAATCAGCGCCAGCCTTTAGAAGTGCGTAAACAGAATCAACCCGATGCTTGACTTTGGCTTGCTCTTCTTGTGATGCTTTCGAAGAAAGGAGAAAGAAAATATGAGCAGGGTATATTAATCCTTTCATACCGATTTGTTCTTTAGCACGGTTATAATATTCATGAGCCTGCTCTAACATATCAGCATCAGTCACTAGAGTGGGAAGCACCTGTTGGTCACGATACATCGCAAATTCCCGTTTGAATGATGTCATAGTATCCAACTTGGCATCAAGAGCTGCAGCCACCTTCAACTTATAATTGACAAACAAATCAACATATTCATCGACCGTCTTTTTATCAATGACTCCCTCCGAATTATTCTTGTTATAAGAATATTCAAACTCAGAACGGGTGACAGGAACACCATTGATAGTCATAATCACGGGATCTGACTGCGCCATCAATGCGATGGCATTCAAAAAGAGTACAATTAAGAAAACTATTTTTCTCATAATCATCATTATTCAATCATTAGGACGACTATAGTTGGGTGCCTCACTGGTAATGGTAATGTCATGCGGATGACTCTCATTGACACCAGCATTCGTTATACGAGTAAACTTAGCCTCATGGAGTTTTTCTATAGTGGCAGCACCACAATAGCCCATACCCGAGCGCAATCCGCCTACCATCTGATAAATCACTTCTTGAACAGTTCCTTTATAAGGCACACGTCCTGCGATGCCCTCAGGCACTAGTTTCTTGGTCTCTTTTGTATCACCCTGGAAGTATCGGTCTTTTGAACCATGTTTCTGTTCCATAGCCTCGAGAGAGCCCATGCCACGATAACTCTTGAACTTACGTCCATTATAGATAATGGTATCACCAGGACTCTCCTCAGTACCAGCCACAAGCGAACCAATCATTACGCAACTGCCCCCTGCTGCTAATGCCTTCACAATATCACCTGAATAGCGCAGCCCACCATCGGCAATAAGAGGAACACCCGTACCTTTCAGAGCACTGTAGACATCATAGACGGCACTTAATTGAGGGACGCCAACACCAGCTACGACACGAGTCGTACAAATGGAACCAGGGCCGATACCCACCTTCACGGAATCAGCACCGTTGTCCACTAACATCTTGGCAGCCTCGCCAGTCGCCACATTACCTACCACGATATCAATATTTGGAAAAGATTTCTTGGCCTCCACCAGTTTCTCTATCACGGACTTTGAATGACCATGAGCCGTATCAATCACAATAGCATCGGCTCCTGCATCTACCAAAGCTTGCATGCGATCCAATGTATCGAAAGTTACGCCAACACCAGCAGCCACACGAAGACGGCCCTTCTCGTCCTTACAGGCCATTGGCTTATCCTTGGCCTTTGTGATGTCCTTATAGGTAATCAGACCTACCAGCCGATTATCTTTATCCACTACAGGTAGCTTCTCTATTTTGTTTTTCTGCAGGATCTCTGCGGCAGCTGTCAAATCAGTCTGCTGGTGTGTCGTTACCAAATTGTCCTTTGACATTATTTCTTCGACAGGCCTATCCAAACGACGCTCAAAGCGTAGGTCACGGTTGGTCACAATACCCACCAGACGTTTTTCCTCATCCACCACGGGAATACCACCGATATGATATTCCGACATGATATCGAGTGCCTGAGCAACTGTTGAACCAAGGGGGATGGTTACGGGATCATAAATCATACCATTCTCTGCACGTTTGACAATCGCTACCTGACGAGCCTGCTCCTCAATGGACATATTCTTATGAATCACACCAATACCACCTTCACGGGCAATGGCAATAGCCATCTGTGATTCTGTCACCGTGTCCATTGCCGCAGTAACAAAGGGAACGTTCAACTCGATATTGCGAGAGAAACGGGTTTTCAACTCTACTGTCTTTGGCAGTACTTCTGAATAAGCCGGAATTAAAAGAACATCGTCGAATGTCAGTCCATCCATCACGATTTTGTCTTCAATAAATGATGCCATATTATATACCTATTATTATTTACTATTCACTTTAATTAGCCATTTCAGAGATGAATTTGATGCGCACCAAACGTATCTCATCTTCGGAATAATCCTTTCCGAGTTCATCTTGCGCCACACTCAGTCTGTCAGTATCTGATTCCGAGAAATAATCATAGATGTCATCGATATGATCCTCATCCATCACCTCCTCTAAGAAATAGTCGATATTCAATTTGGTGCCACTATAGACAATCGCATCTATCTCATCAAGTAATTCGTCAAAGTCAATGCCCTGAGCTGTGGCAATATCATCAAGGTCTATCTGACGGTCTATACTCTGGATAATCTTCACCTTCAGCATCGACTTCTTGGCAACTGTCCTGACACGCAGATCCACCTGTCGTTCTATCTCGTTTTCCTCACAATACTTAGCGATCAGCTCTACAAACTCCTTGGCGTACGGCTGCTTAACTTTACCTTCGCCCACGCCTTGGATATTCTTCAGTTCTTCCAGAGTAACAGGATAATCTGTTGCCATCTGGTCTATACTAACATCTTGGAAAATAACATACGGTGGACGTTCTAATCGTTTCGACACTTTCTTACGCAAATCACGCAACATAGCACTCAACGTCGGGTCAAGAGCACCCGTTCCACCTTCATGATCTAACGCAACTTCATAATCATCACTGAACTCTGCGTCCTTCACAATCATAAATGACTTCGGCGACTTGAGGAACTTCTTACCAGAAGCCGTAATTTTCAGGAGTCCATAATTCTCCACTTCTTTTCGCAGATAGCCAGCAATGAGCGCCTGACGAATCACAGGATTCCATACCTTCTCGTCATCATCCTCACCAATGCCAAACTCATCCAGTTCATGGTGCTTGTGCGCCAAAATTTCTTCAGTCTCTTTGCCAGTAATAAAATCTATCACATAATCACTGCGGAAATTCTCCTTAACCAGTTGGACCACATTCAGTACGGTTACCAACTGATCCTTAGCTTCTATCTTAGTCTTCGGATGTAGGCAATTGTCGCAATTCCCACAGTTTTCCTTATCATAGGTTTCTCCAAAATAATGCAACAACATTTTTCTACGACAGACGCTAGTCTCCGCATAGGCGGCAGTCTCAACCAACAGCTGACGACCAATATCCTGCTCAGCCACAGGCTTGCCCTCCATGAATTTCTCCAATTTGTCAAGATCTTTGCCAGAATAGAAAGCCAAGCAAATGCCTTCACCCCCGTCTCGGCCTGCACGTCCCGTCTCTTGGTAATAGCCTTCCAACGATTTAGGAATATCATAATGGATGACGAAACGCACATCAGGCTTGTCGATACCCATCCCAAAGGCGATGGTTGCCACTATCACATCAATATCTTCCATCAGGAATGCATCCTGGGTCTGTGTTCTAGTAGCAGAGTCCAATCCAGCATGATAGGCCGCAGCCTTGATGTCATTGGCCCTGAGAATGGCAGCCAACTCTTCCACCTTTTTTCTAGAAAGACAATAGATAATACCACTCTTCCCTGGATGTTGCTTAATGAATTTTATGATGTCCTTATCAACCTCCTTTGTCTTGGCTTTCACCTCGTAATACAGATTGGGGCGGTTAAACGAACTCTTAAACTCCGTCGCATCTACAATTCCCAGATTCTTCTTGATGTCCGAACGTACTTTGTCGGTGGCAGTAGCGGTCAAGGCAATAATAGGAGCCTCCCCTATCTCGTTGACGATTGGACGGATACGTCGATATTCTGGACGGAAGTCGTGACCCCATTCCGAAATACAATGCGCCTCATCTACTGCATAGAAAGAAATTTTAATTGACTTCAAGAACTCCACATTATCTTCCTTAGTCAACGACTCAGGTGCCACATAGAGCAGTTTTGTATGACCCTCCAAAATATCAGCCTTCACCTGATCGATAGCAGCTTTGTTCAACGATGAGTTCAGATAGTGGGCCGTTCCCTCATGTTCACTCAAATTAGAGATGACATCCACCTGATTCTTCATCAAGGCTATCAATGGTGAAATGACAATAGCCGTACCCTCCATCAGCAAGGATGGTAATTGATAGCAAAGGGATTTTCCACCACCTGTCGGCATCAGCACAAAGGTATCCTTGCCATCCAACACGTTCTGGATGATTCGTTCCTGATCACCCTTGAACTTGTCAAATCCAAAGTATTTCTTTAATGCTTCTGTGAGGTTGATCTTCTGGGGCATAATTCTTTCGTTATTAATAGGCTTATAATATTTTACGAAGCCAACTTATGCAAATGTAATTTCTCCAACTGACCATTGACATATGCTGCTGTTACCGTTAATTTCTTTATTTTCTTCGAAGGCGCTTCATACATCGCATCCATCATCACGCTCTCCACAATTGAACGAAGTCCCCTAGCTCCGAGTTTATACTCCTCAGCCTTATCAACAATCACCTTCAACGCTTCCTGATCAAACGAGAGATTAATCCCGTCCATCGCAAACAGTTTTATATACTGCCTAATGATAGAATTCTTTGGTTCAACAAGAATCTTTTCCAAAGCCTCACGGTCAAGAGGATTAAGATAGGTCAGGACAGGCAGACGTCCGATAATCTCAGGGATGAGTCCAAAGGATTTCAGATCTTGCGGAACAATATATTGCATCAAATTCTGCTTGTCAATTTTCGCAACATTCTGAACAGAATTATATCCCACTACATGGGTATTCATCCGTTGAGCAATTTTACGCTCAATACCATCGAATGCACCACCACAAATAAATAGGATATTCCGTGTATCCAACTGAATATATTCTTGGTCAGGGTGTTTTCTTCCTCCTTTGGGCGGTACGTTGACATTTGTCCCCTCCAATAATTTAAGAAGTCCCTGCTGGACACCTTCTCCACTGACATCACGGGTAATGGAGGGATTATCCATTTTACGCGCAATTTTATCTATTTCGTCGATAAAGACAATACCACGTTGAGCGGCTTCTTGATTGTAATCTGCTACCTGCAGCAAACGGGTAAGGATACTCTCTACATCTTCGCCCACATAACCAGCCTCTGTAAACACCGTCGCATCAACAATCGTAAACGGTACATCCAAAAGTTTGGCGATGGTTCTGGCAAGTAATGTCTTTCCCGTTCCTGTCGAACCGACCATAATGATGTTACTCTTTTCAATTTCCACATCATCAATGTCTGAAGGTTGCTGCAACCGCTTGTAATGATTATAAACAGCAACGGACAAGTAGCGTTTGGCCTCATCCTGACCAATCACATATTTATCAAGATAAGCCTTAATCTCCTGAGGTTTGGGAACATGCTTTTTGGAATTGAATTGATCCTTATCCCTGACCTTGTTCTGCATCCAGTCCTGCTGTTGAAGGATCTGATAAGCCTGTTGAACACAATCCTCGCATATCAGTCCGTCAATGCCGGTAATCAACAGTCTTACCTCTTTTTCTGTCCTTCCGCAGAAACTGCAACCTCTTTTCTTTACCATTCTTATATTTTCCTCGTCAACACATTATCTATCATTCCATATTCTTTAGCTTCTTCCGCCGTCATCCAATAGTTACGGTCAGAGTCTGCATACACTTTTTCATAAGGAGTGTGCGAGTGATTGGAAATGATAGTATATAGTTCTTTCTTAAATTTCAGGATCTCCTTAGCCTCAATCTCAATATCCGAAGCCTGACCTTGAACACCACCTAATGGTTGGTGAATCATCACACGGCTATGCGGAAGGGCGGAACGCTTACCTTCTGTACCTGCCACCAGGAGAACAGCACCCATTGAGGCAGCCATACCTGTACAGATAGTGGCCACGTCGCTAGAGATAAACTGCATCGTATCATAGATGCCAAGTCCGGCTGTCACACTACCGCCAGGCGAGTTGATATAGATACTGATGTCTTTGCCCGAATCCACAGAGTCGAGATAGAGCAACTGCGCTTGCAGCGTATTGGCAGTATAATCGTCAATCTGCGTACCAAGAAAGATAATGCGATCCATCATCAGTCTTGAAAACACATCCATCTGTGTCACGTTTAGCTGACGCTCCTCAAGGATATATGGATTCAGATACTGAGCTTGGGTCTTCAACACCTCATCAAGCGTCAGACCATCCATTCCTAAATGCCCTACGGCATATTTTCTAAAGTCCTTTTTCATCATAACCTATCTTCCTTTCTTTATATAATAAAAGATTATCGACCTTTTATCTCACGTATTAGGATACAAAGATAATAAAAAAGTCGATAACCTTAAAAAAAATGGAGTTATTTTTTCGTAAAAAACCTTATTTTCTCTCCATCAGCTTATTAAACTCCTCCAGAGTGACGGATTTTTCATCCAGTTTCACTACTGTTTTCAGCGTTTCGGCCAACTTCTGGTCAACGGCTCGATCCACAAAGTTGTCAATGTTCTCACGCTTCTTCAGTTGCTCTGTGGCATAGTTCTCCACAACATCCTCTGGAACATTGCTCATGCCATATTGGGCAAATTGGGCACGAATGGCATTTTTAGCGACCTCCTTCAGATCATCTTCCTTTACCTCAATCTTCTGTGCAGCAACAATCTGCTCCTTAATAAGGTGCCATTTCAATTCCTGAATACTGCCTTCGAAGTTCTTCTCCACGAACTCCTCGCCTTTATCTTTATTGTTGTTCAGCATGATACGCTTCAAAAGAGCCTCGGGGAACTCTAACTTACCAACCTTTTTCTCAAGATGCTCACGAATGTCAAGCATGAACTTATAGTCACTGTTACCCACAAACTGAGCTTTCAATTGATCAGCAATCTTCTCACGGAATTCCTTCTCGCTCTTCACAGTTCCCTCTCCAAACACCCTATTGAACAGGGCTTGGTTGACCTCTGCGGGCTGAAAATGGCGGATTTCCGTCACCTGAAAACTGAAATCAGACTTCAGGTCCTTCACCTTTTCCTTATCCACTTTCAGCAGAGCTGCTACCTCTGCATCATTATCAGGATAGGCTTTCTTGGGATTGAAGGTAATGATGTCACCGGGCTTGCAACCATCAAAAAGCTTCTTCTGTTTGTCTTCTTTGATGTACGCCGGCATGATCATACCACTCTCCGTGGTAATACCCCCTTCCAACGTATTACCTTTCTTATCCAACTCACGCAGGTCACCTGTCAGCGTATCGTTGCCACTGAAAACCTCAGCCTTGGTAAACTCTCCTGCCTGCGAGGCATACATCTGTACTTGCTGGTCAAGTAGTTTTTCGTCAATGGCAATGGTATAATAAGGAATCTTATCGTGTCCGCTCAACTTAACCTCGAATTCGGGAGCCACAGCGATATCGAAAATAAAAGTCAAGTCACTATCCCCCTCAAAATCCTGCGGTTGCTGCTTCTCTGTATTGGGCAGGGGATCACCCAGCATCTGGATCTTATTCTCACGGATGTACTCATACAGTTTCTCACCCATCAGTCTGTTCACCTCTTCCACCTTCACGGCAGTACCATACTGCTTTTTAATCAATCCCATGGGAACACTACCCGGACGGAAACCAGGTATCTGTGCTTTTTTACGATAGTCCTTTAGTGTCTTCTCTACCTTTTCCTGGTAGTCTGCCGGCTCAATGGTCATCGTCAACAGACCATTGATCTTATCGGCGCAATCAAATGAAATTTTCATCTTTTCTATACCTTATTTATTATATATTTCTTTTTGGAGGTGCAAAATTACTTAAATTCAGCGGAATAATTGCACAATTTGGAAATTTTAACGTTCCTCTGCATCTTCCTGTACTTCTTGAGCCTCCTTCTGTTCTCTCTGTTCATCCAATAACTGGAAGTCTTTTTTGCGGAGTTCAAAGGACTCCGTAAGATATTTCTCGCGCACCACCTTGTTGGCTGCCAGTTCCTCTGGTGTGCCCTGAAACAGGATGCGACCTTCAAACAACAGATAAGCACGATCGGTGATGGCCAGCGTCTCATCCACATTATGGTCAGTGATAAGAATACCGATATTCCTATATTTCAGATGCCATACGATTTGCTGGATGTCTTCCACGGCAATGGGATCAACACCGGCAAACGGTTCATCGAGCATAATGAACTTCGGTTCAATAGCCAAGCACCGGGCAATCTCCGTCCTGCGTCGTTCACCGCCCGAGAGTTGATCACCCTTGTTTTTGCGTACCTTTCCCAGACGGAACTCACTGATCAGACTCTCTAGTTTCTGTAACTGATAGTCGCGCGGCCGACCTGTCATCTCCAGTACCGACAAGATATTGTCTTCCACGCTCATCTTACGGAATACCGATGCTTCCTGAGCCAAATAACCGATGCCGGCTCTGGCACGTTTATAGACGGGGTATGATGTCACATCCTCATCCCCCAGATAGATATGACCGCCATTAGGGACTATCAGTCCAGTGGTCATATAGAAAGAGGTTGTTTTTCCTGCACCGTTAGGGCCCAGCAGTCCCACAATCTCACCCTGCTTCACGTCGAAGCTCACATCGTTGACGACGGTACGTTTTCCGTAGCGTTTTACCAAACCTTCTGTCCGAAGCACCAAGCGCTCATTATTCATATTCTCATCCATAATTGGCTGCAAAGATACGAAATAAATGACAATTTTAATCAACGGCAGCAAATTTTTCACCTTTCACTATTCACTTTTCACTTTATTTTCGTACTTTTGCAGCGATTTTACAACAAGGAGGTATGCTGATACACAAATATCTGACTATATTTGGACGATACTTGACGCTGATAGGACGAACTTTTTCGCGCCCTGAGCGATTCAGAATGTTCCTTAAGCAATACGTCAAAGAGATGGCCCAATTAGGCGTCAACTCCATTGGCATCGTACTTCTTATTTCCTTCTTCATCGGTGCCGTTATTTGTATCCAGATGAAACTCAACATCCAGAGTCCATGGATGCCCCGTTGGGTAAGTGGCTATACCACCCGTGAAATCCTGCTCCTCGAATTCTCCAGTAGTATCATGTGTCTGATACTGGCAGGAAAAGTAGGTTCGAACATCGCCTCTGAATTAGGCACCATGCGAGTGACGCAGCAGATTGACGCCTTGGAGATCATGGGTGTCAACTCCGCTTCCTATCTCATTCTCCCGAAGATCATGGGTATGCTCACCATCATGCCATGCTTGGTTATCTTCTCATCTGCCACAGGCATCCTCGGTGCCTACGCTACCGCCTACATAGGCCATGTACTACCCCCCGATGACTTGACACTTGGCCTACAGCATGATTTCAAACCTTGGTTCATGTGGATGTCTATCATCAAGAGTCAGTTTTTCGCCTTCATCATATCCAGTGTTCCTGCCTTTTGCGGCTATACCGTCGAAGGCGGCAGCGTCAATGTAGGTAAAGCCAGTACTGATGCCGTCGTCACTTCTAGCGTACTGATTCTCTTTAGCGATGTCTTCTTAACCCAACTCCTATCATGATTGAAGTTAAAAATCTATACAAGTCTTTTGAAGACAAGGATGTACTAAAAGACATCAACACCGTTTTTGAGGATGGCAAGACCAACCTCATCATCGGACGTAGTGGCAGCGGAAAGACTGTGCTGATGAAAAATCTCGTAGGTCTGTTAGATCCTACCAGTGGACAAGTGCTTTACGACGGGCGCGACTTTGTTCACATGACTAAGCATGAGAAGGTAATGATGCGTCGTGAGATGGGCATGATTTTCCAAAGCGCCGCCCTCTTCGACTCACTGACAGTATTGGAGAACGTGATGTTCCCGCTCGACATGTTCTCTTCCATGACCTATCGTGAGAGAGTAAAACGAGCCATGGACTGTTTGGACCGCGTCAACCTCAACGGAGCCGAAGAGAAGTTCCCCGGCGAGATATCCGGAGGTATGCAGAAGCGAGTTGCCATAGCCCGAGCCATCTCTCTCAACCCCAAATACCTCTTCTGCGACGAGCCCAACTCAGGTCTCGACCCTAAGACCTCACTTGTCATTGACGACCTACTCCAAGGTATCACCAAAGAATTTAACATAACAACCATTATCAATACCCACGACATGAACTCCGTGATGGGTATTGGTGAGAATATCATCTTCATCTACGAAGGCGAAAAGGAATGGCAGGGCGAAAGCAGTCAAATCATGAACTCTACTAACGAGCGTCTGACGGACTTTATCTTTGCCAGCGACCTGCTCAAAAACATGCGTCAAGTTGTCATTCAAAACGGGCTTAACCTGTAATTCTTCGCTTTTTTTTTCGTTTTTTCAAAAAAAAACTCCCTTTTTATTTCCTATTCCATATTTTTTTGTATATTTGCACCCAATATTAACGTGTGATACATGATTTCATAGCGAGCCAAAGGAAAAAATAACAACCAACAAATGCTATAATAATGAAAAAGGAAATCCGAATCAAGAATCAAGTAGATGAGTTGGAGCGAGTGAACCTGTTCGTCGAAGAGATTGGCGAGGAGCTGGGGCTTGACATGGAGCTTCAGATGAATCTGAACCTAGTGATGGAAGAGATGGTTTCCAACGTCATCTTCTATGCCTACCCTGAAGGGAAGACGGCTGAAATCGAATTGGTCGCCGAGAGTGACGGGAAAGAACTCACCTTTGTGCTCAGCGACAAGGGCAAGGAGTTTGATCCGACGGCAAAGGCTGATGCCGACCCCGACGTAAATCCCGCAGAACGTGACATCGGCGGCATGGGCATATACATTGTCAAGAACATCATGAACCAGGTAACCTACCAGCGGCTCGAAGGTAAGAACCTGCTCACAATGAAAAAATCAATAGTATAGGAGAAAGTGAATAGTAAAAAATAAAACATTAAACATTAATACAACTATGACAAAGATTATTAAAGAAGGTGGCAAGACCATCATCCAGACAGGTGCTCGTATTGACACCATGAATGCAAATCAGTTCGAAGAGGACATCAAGCCCGCCCTGCAGGACGGTGGTGTTGACCTTGAAATGGACTGCACGGAGTTGACCTATATGGCGAGTTCCGGCCTCCGTGTCATCCAGAAGACCATGCGTACCGTTATGCAGTTGAAAGGTCAATTCAAGATGACAAACGTCAATCCTGAAATCTATAAAGTACTGGCAATGACCGGTTTTACTAAGTTCATGAAGGTTGAAAAGAAAAAAGAGGAATAGGCATGACCATCTTAATCATCATTCTTGTGCTGCTGGTGGCAATCCTCGGAGCAGCACTCTACTTCCAGATGAAGTCTGCCAACAAGCAGACCGAAGAGCAACAACAGTTGCTCAAGGACTATCAGAAGCGCGTTGATGAGCAGGAAAAGTTGCTCTCCGACTACCGTTCTTTGGAGCAGAACTTCGACAGCGTGGGCCAAGGTTACGAGCAGGCTCTGCTCGCTTTCGACAAAATGGAGGAAGATAAGCAGAAGATGCAGAATGCCGTGAACACGTTACAGGAGCAGAACCACGAACTGCAGGAACAATACCAGAAACTCAGTGGCTCTCAGTTGCAGAAAAAGGAGATTATCGAGAAGGCCGCCATTGAGGCCAAGAAGCAACTTCAGACCAATCCCACTGCCGTCACTCGTCTGTTGAACAATATCCTCAATGCCAACGACGTAAACATGGAAACAGCTATCGAGGCTGAGGACAATGTCACTGTAGGCGACCTCATCGACAAGGCTGTACTGGAGTCTGGCATCGGTACAGCCAGTTACCTCACCTTTACCACGGAGGCCAGCGAGGAGGTAAAAACCTCCATGTTGCTCACCAATGAGGCTCAGGCTGTACGCGCCCTGGGTGCCATCCTCGAGAATGCTGCCAAGTTCACCACCGAAGGAAGTGTTAAACTTTCCGTCCGCCCTGAAGGTGCTGAGATGCGCTTCTATGTCGAGGATACGGGCTCTGGCGTTCCTGCTGCAGATGCAGAAAAAATCTTTGAGCCGTTCACCAAACTCAACAGTTATTTCGACGGTGCCGGTCTCGGTCTCACCGCAGCCCGTAGCATCGCTCGTCGCCTGAAGGGTGATCTCATTCTCGATACCATCTTCGAAGGCCCTGGCGCCCGCTTTGTGCTGGCATTGCCGTTCTAAGTGCAGATTATCAAACTATTATAGAAAACCGCCTGCAAGCCTGAATTGCAAGCGGTTTTTTCTATGCATTTCATTTTGGGATGCCCTCTATTTTTATCAGAATATAATCCCATTATTGAAAGGGATTATTTTTGACGAATAAAATATAATCCGAAATTTAAAAGGGATTATTTTTGATGAGCAAAATATAATCCCAAAATTGAGAGGGATTATTTTTAACGAGCAAAATATATTCCCAAAATTTTAAGGGTTTATTTTTGAAGAACAGAATATATTCCCATTTTTGAAAGGGAATACTTTTGATGGATAGAATATATTCCCATAAATCTTAGGGAATATTTTTGGAGGATAAAACCGATTAATCAGAAAAATATCCCCACTCGGTTGAAGCAGGGATATCTTTCTCGGATTTATAACAAACCTGATACGGTCAGGAATAATCCGTTGTTATTGCGCAGGCTGCGGTTGATTACGCTTGGCTGCCAGTTCTTTCAGTTTGTCCTTGCCCTTGAAAGCAAATACCCATACCAGGAATCCAGCAAGGGCCAGCAGGGCGATGCCAAGCAATGGACGATAGAAGAGCCATGCCAATGCAATGATAATCAGTGACCACACAACACCAATGACGGTGCAGACGATACCAACACCCCATCCGAAAATACCAGCGATAAACGGTACCACCTTGAGGATGGTCTCGATGAAACCAAAGATACCTTTCAGACCAGCAATCACGAGCATGATGCCCAAGATACGCAGAGCCCAAAGCCACATATTGTTGGCCTCCTTCTCCGCATCGATAATCTCATCGCCACTCTTCTTACCCATGACGAGGGTCTGGAAGCGCTTGCCGTTCTTGGCCTTGTAAGGCTTGAAGGTATCACCATCGACAACAGCCATCACCGTCACTTTGGCAGGAACGACCTTCTCGAAGGTTACACGCACATCGCCCACCTCAGGAGAGCCGGGAACGCGTCCGAAATAGAGCACATTGCTGGCCTGATGGATATACTCGAAGTCCTTCTTGTTCTCAGCCTTGGCCATAGCAGCGTTGATAGAGTCGTTGACAGCCTTCAGTGAGTCGGCTACAGCCTTGGCAGAGTCAGAGAGCACGACAGTCTGCTCTGGTTCTGGCTGCTTCTGCTTCACGCCATAGAAGCGCTCGTAAGCCACCTGGGTGTTCTTGTCAAACTGCTTCAGCAGATCCTCGCTAATGGCCAGGTCCATACCCTCACGTGAAGAGATGCTGTGGATAAGGCTCTCGTTCAGTTTATAGGCACCAAATGAAACATTCTCAGAATACTGACTGGCATCCTCGATGGTAGTCAGCACCATGTTCTTGTTCTGATAGGCGGGATCCTTGAATTCGGAAGACTGCACAGGGCTTGACACCCACTCCTTACTATAGGTATAGGTCGTGGTGGTCACTTCCTTACCGCCGAGTTTGTCCTCGCTCTTGCTCTGAGAGTGCTCTACCCACTGATAGTACTCTACCTTACGGCTGATAGCAATAGCATTGGCGCCGATACCAAACTGGGCATCAACCAATGAGTCCTCAGTTGTAGCCATCGCCGTACCACAGATGAGTTCGCCATCGAGCGAAGCATCTTTCTTGTTGGGGTTCTCCATCTCCACGTAGGCACCGGCGGCCTCATCGAGCATCTTTTCTGTCTTCACTGCACGTCCTTCGTTCCACCAGAGAAGTGCCGTAGCGAGGCAGAACATAACGAAACCTGATCCAATACTTTTGAACGAGCGTCCGACGCGCGTTCCGTAACCTGTTGTTGTTGTTTCTGTATAAGCCATATTTTTTAATGTTTGATAAAAATGATATTATTGATTTTAATTAAAAGTTCCATTTCACAGCCAATGTAGGATTGACAAAGAAAGTCTTATCATTAAACGTATTATAGATGAAATTATTGCTTATCTCCACCTCAGCACCAAGACTGAAGTGTTCCGTGGCGTTATACCAAATCTGTGGCTCAGAGAGGATGACCAGTTTTCCGTGACCATTGGCTTTCTCCTCACGCCAGAAATCAATGAAGCCCGAGAAGGTGCATTTCTTTTTAGCAAAAGTTGTACCCCACACACCCGTGAGTTGGGCACTGTTGAAAGCACTATTATAGTCCGAACTCTTGAAGAAACGCTTATAGAGCAACTGAACAGACCATGTCGTGGAGAAATCACTGGTATGTCCGTTGTAGGCCGCACCTATGAGGGCTGCTTGCTGGTAACTGCCGGAACGGGATCCCAGACCGCCATCATACTCTACGTGGGCAGCAAAGGGCGACTGCTTGCCAAAGTTGAACTCACGCGATATCTCCGTGTAAGCGCCTTTTGTCTCCTTGCGGCTCAGATCGATATCGACGAAATAGTACCATGATCCCCACTGATCAGCCTTGAACTGCTCGAGGGTAATAGTAACTTTTTGGCGTCCGTCCTCCTCATCGGGATAGATGTTACGACCAAAATCATAGTGTAGTTGGATGTTCTGCGCTTGTGCGGTGAGAGCCGCTACAGTCATCAGCGCGATTGTCAGAATCTTTTTCATATTATCTTTAATTAAATATATATTTCAACATAAAGAAAGCGGCGAGGATATACATGACAATGGATATTTCCTGATAGCGGCCCGTGCAGACCTTCACCAGCACATAAGAAAGCATACCCAGTACGATACCGTCAGAGATACTCCCCGTAAAAGGCATGGTAAGGATCATGATGAAACAAGGTACGGCTTCCGTGAAGTCGGAGAAGTCTATCTTCGTGATAGGCTTCATCATCATGACTCCCACCAACACTAAAGCACTAGTAGTGGCGGCAGAAGGGATGATCAGAAAGAGCGGCGAGAAGAACAACGCCACGAGAAACAGCATGGCCACCGTGAAGGAGGTCAGTCCTGTACGACCTCCCTCCGCGACACCAGTCGTGCTCTCCACATAGGTCGTCACCGTGTTCGTTCCGCACAGGGCACCTATAGTTGTCCCGACCGCATCAGCCATCAGTGCACGGTTCAGGCCATGAATACGTCCTGTTTGGGGATCAACCATGCCTGCACTGGTAGAAGTGCCTATCAGGGTACCAAGCGTATCAAAAAGATCCATAAAGAACAAGGTGAACAAAACCACATAATAGTTGATATCGAAAGACAGGAAAGCGGAGAAATCCAGATGGAAGGCGATAGGTGCCAATGACTGAGGCATGCTAATCAGCGAGAAACTCTCAGGCATCGGCGTGACACCGAAGGGGATGCCCACAAACGTGACAATAACAATGGAATAGAACAAGGCTCCCCTAACTTTTGCAGCCATCATGACGGCTCCTAAGATGATGCCGGCAATTGCCAGAACAGAGGACGCCGTCCACGGTCCCTGCATCGTCAGCATATCCTCACTGGCCACAATCAACTCACCGTTCTTCAAACCGATATATGCAATAAAGAGTCCGATACCCACCGTGATAGAATAGCGGAGATTAATCGGAATAGCCTTGACAATCGCCTCACGCACCTTAAATAAGGTAAGCAATATGAACACTATACCCTCGACAAAGACAGCCGCCAAGGCCTGCTGCCATGTATAGCCCATCGTCAGGACAAGGGTATAGGCAAAGAAGGCATCCAGACCCATACCTGAAGCCAGTGCAAACGGCAACTTGGCATAAAACGCCATCACGAGGGTTGCTAAAGCCGCTGCCACAACGGTGGCAGAAAACAAAGCCCCTTTGTCCATCCCCGTCTCCCCGAGAATCTGAGGGTTGACAGCCAGGATATACGACATCGTAAGGAATGTTGTCACGCCAGCCATTATTTCCACCTTTACAGAATGTCGGGCTGGTTCAAAACCTAATAGTGTGAGGAATTTATTCATCGGGATTGGCTATTTTTATTAATAATGAATATATGATCTTCGCTGCCTGGTCAGGAGCCTTTTGTTCACCCAACCGCCTGCTTACCTCGGCATAGCCGTCGAGCATAGCCTGACGGACCGGTCCGTCGAGGATCTTCTGAAGTTCTGTGCGGAGACGATTGATAGTAAACGTGTTGGCTACCAGTTCTTTCACCACCTCGCGGTTGGCCACGAGGTTCACCAACGATACAAACGGCACCTTCAAGAACAACCGACGCAACAAGCCGATGAGCCACGGCATACGAGTGGCATAGCACACCACCTGAGGCACTTGGAAGAGACAGGTCTCCAGCGTAGCAGTGCCACTGGTCACCAAGGCGGCATGGGCTTTGGCCAACAGAGGATAAGTCTGGTTATAGACAATCTTGGCATTGGTTCCCCGTAAAAAAGTCTCGTAGTAAGATGATTCTATACTGGGTGCACCTGCCACCACTATCTGATAGGCTTGCTCATAGTCCTTGACAACCTCCAGCATGGCTGGCAGATTAGCCTTGATCTCCTGCTTCCGACTCCCCGCCAGAAGGGCAATTAACTTTTCACTTTTCACTTCTCGCTTTTCACTTCCCAAAAACTCCCTCACCTCATCGGCAGTGGGATTCCCCACGTAGTGGATGGGATAATGATGTTTCTGCTCGAAGAACTCCACCTCGAAGGGCAAGATGGAAAAGAGTTCATCCACATCGCGTTTGATGTTCTTGATGCGATACTCCTTCCAAGCCCAAATCTTCGGAGAGATATAATAATAGACGGGAATGTTTGTCTTTGATTTTACATATCTGGCAATCTTCAGGTTGAAACCGGGATAATCGACAAGGATCACACAGTCGGGCCGCCACTCGGAGATGTCACGCTTACACATCTTCATATTAGCGAGAATCGTCGGCAAATGAAGTAGTACAGGAATAAAACCCATATAGGCCAGATCACGATAGTGGCGCACACAAGTACCTCCTACGGACGTCATCATATCACCGCCAAAGAAACGGAATTCCGCATGGGAGTCATTTTCTTTCAACGATTGCATCAGATGGGATGCATGAAGATCGCCCGAAGCCTCGCCAACAATCAGATAATACTTCATAGGTTCCAGGATTTGATTTGATCCATCGCCTGATAGGCGGTGACATCTATCTGTGTGGGGGTGATGGCCACATAGCCGTGGGTAAGGGCCCAGTTATCGGTATCCTCCGCTTCCGGCTCATCATTCCAATATTGTCCCACCATCCACCAATAGTCGTAGCCACGGGGATGATGGCACTTTGTGACCTCATTACCCCAGGTACCATGTGCCATCCGACAGACCTTCACGCCTTTGTATTCCGAAACGAGCGGGAAATTCACATTCAGGCAGACACCCAAAGGAAGTCCTTCACGGAGTACACGCTCCGTTATCTGGCGTACGAGGGGGCGCAAGGGCTCAAAATCGGCATCCTGACGATGATCACACAACGAGAATGCGACAGAGGGAATATACTTCATGCAACCCTCCAACACCACACCCATCGTACCACTGTAATGCGTGTTGACCGAGGCATTATCGCCGTGGTTGATACCACCGATGACCATGTCGGGCTTACGCGAGATAAGTTCTGCCAGTGCCATTTTCACACAATCGACAGGCGTTCCGTTACACGACCATACCTCTACACCCGGACGCTGTTCACGGCAGGTCAACTGCAGGGGTGTCGTGGCGGAGAATGCACAGGAATAGCCGCTCCTGGCACCTTCTGGCGCACAGACCAGAATATCGCCATAGTCGGAAAGCATCTCTATCAGAGCCTTAACACCCTTTGCCTGATACCCGTCGTCGTTAGAAATGAGTAGTAATGGTCGTTTAATTTCCATAAAATATCAATGATTTCGGTGCAAAATTACTAAAAATTATCAATTCTCAATTATCAATTCTCAATTATTTTGTAACTTTGCCCCCAAATTTCCTGTTTAATAAGGTATAAAGAAATAAAACATGGGTAAGATTATTGCATTAGCAAACCAAAAGGGGGGTGTCGGAAAGACGACAACCACCATTAATCTGGCCGCTTCACTTGCTACGCTGGAAAAGACGGCACTTGTGGTCGATGCCGACCCGCAAGCCAATGCCTCCAGTGGTCTGGGTGTCGATATTCAACAAGTAGATAGTTCACTCTATGAGTGTATCGTCAATAAGACAGATATCCGTGATGCCATCTATACTACCGATATAGAAGGGCTGGACATCATCCCAAGCCATATCGACCTCGTCGGGGCTGAAATAGAGATGCTGAACATGAGCAACCGCGAGAAACTGATCCGTAACCTCTTAGCTCCTGTCAAAGAGGAATACGACTATATCCTCATCGACTGTTCCCCGTCATTAGGACTCATCACCGTCAATGCGCTGACAGCCGCCGACTCCGTGATTATCCCTGTGCAGTGCGAGTATTTTGCACTGGAAGGTATCAGCAAACTGCTGAACACCATCCGCATCATCAAGCAGAAACTGAACCCCACACTCGAAATCGAAGGATTCCTGTTGACGATGTATGACAGTCGTCTGCGATTGGCAAACCAGATTTACGATGAGGTGAAGCGTCATTTCCAGGAACTGGTCTTCAAAACCGTCATCCAGCGCAATGTCAAGTTGAGCGAGGCGCCCAGTCACGGGCTGCCAGCCATCCTCTACGATGCAGACTCCACAGGTAGCAAGAACCACTTGGCACTCGCAAAGGAAATCATCAGCAAAAACAAATAATAAGCAATGGCAGTACATAAGAAATATGATCGCAAGGCATTAGGTAGGGGTCTGGACAGCATCGGCACAGGAAAAGGCCGTGGCCTGGATGCTCTCATCGACACAGGAGACGTACAGACAGAAGGTACTTCAAACCTGAGTGAGATACCTATCAACCTCATTGAGCCCAATCCCAACCAACCCCGACGTGAGTTCGACGAAGAGGCGATGAAGGAACTGGCCAACAGCATTCAGGAGATTGGTATCATCACCCCCATCACCCTGCGCCAGATGCCCGATGGCAAATATCAGATCATTGCCGGCGAACGCAGATGGAGAGCCTCACTACAGGCTGGTCTCAAAAGTCTCCCCGCCTATATCCGTACGGTGGAGGATCAAAATGTGATGGAGATGGCTCTGGTAGAAAACATCCAGCGCGAGGACCTCAATGCCATAGAGATTGCGCTGGCTTACCAGCACATGGCCGACACACTGGGCATGACACAGGAGAGAATCGCTGACCGCGTCGGCAAAAGCCGTACGGCTATCACCAACTATATGCGTCTGCTGAAACTGCCTGCGCCAATACAGATGGCCCTGAAGAACCACGACATGGATATGGGGCACGCCCGTGCCTTGTTGTCGTTGGAGAGTCCCTCCGCTCAAATCAAGATGTTCAAGGAGGTGCAGAAGAACGGCTATTCTGTACGCAAAGTAGAGGAAATGGTCCAGTTGCTCAAGAAAGGTCAGGATATACAAGCCGTCAAGAAAGTCGTTCCCAGCAAGAACCCATTACCGCAAGAATATATTTTTCTGCGAGACCGGCTGGCGAATCTGTTCTGTACCAAGGTAGAGATGACCTATTCTCCGAAAGGCAAAGGCAAGATCAGTATTCCATTTGCCAATGAAGAAGAACTGGAACGCATTATGAATGCCATTGATGGGATCAAGAATTAAAAGACTGACCATCCTGGTCCTGGTGCTGTTGTCTGGCACGGGGATCCTGTCTGCCCAGGAAATCGTTCCTGCCGACAGTATTCCGTCAGACAGTGCCTTTGCCGACAGCATTGGCAGGCAATTGTCCATCATGGTCGATACGGCCACCAAGGTCAAACCCAAGAAGGAATGGTCCAACTGGCGCCCCAATCCCAAAAGAGCCCTGTGGCTGGCGCTTGTCATCCCCGGCGGAGGACAGATATATAATCGCAAATACTGGAAACTGCCTCTTATCTATGGAGGATTTCTCGGTTGTCTGTATGCCATGAATTGGAATAACTCCCAGTACAAGGACTACTCCCAGGCCTACCTCGACCTTTCGGACAAAGACCCTTCGACAGCCAGTTACAATAAGTTCCTGCATCTTGGCATGCAGATAACGCCGGCCAACGAAGAACGCTATAAGGATATCTTCAGGAAGAGAAAAGACAAATTCCGCCGTTGGCGTGACCTGAGTTTCTTCGTTTTGTGTGGTGTCTATGCCCTCTCTGTCATCGATGCCTACGTGGATGCCGAACTGTCGGTATTTGACATCTCGAAGGACCTGAGCCTGAAAGTAGAACCAACGGTTCTCGACAACCATACGTCGCGCAACCCGCTGAGTTCATCTGCTGTCGGACTGCAGTGCAGCCTGAATTTTTGAATGAATAAGTAAATTAAGGAAAAAAGATAAGAATGAAGAAAAGATTTTTATGGTTATTTGCCGTCCTATTACTCATCGGCACCTGCAACACCATGCAGGCACAGGTAGTGAATACGAACCCTGTGGAAACTGACTACGACGAAGATGAGGATGAAGACGAGGATGACGGCGATCTGGAAGATGAGGATGAAGTGGAAGATGAAGTGGAAGTGGCTCTTGGAGAAGACGAGATAGCCGTCACTGACAAGGAAGGCAACGAGGAAGTGATTGAGTTCCCCGAGGCTATGACTTACGACTTGGACAGTCTGCTGAACCTTTATATGTCGAAGACCTATCTGAGTGGAGACAACGACTGTCAGATGAAAGACGTGAATCCCGTCTATAGTAAGGAGACGTATATAGAACGTCTCAGCCGTATCCCGTCGGTGATGGAACTGGCCTATAATGATGTGGTGCAGAAGTTCATCGACCGCTATAGTGGCCGGCTGCGCTATTCTGTCAGTTATATGCTGGGAGCCGTTAACTTCTATATGCCTATTTTCGAGGAAGCCCTAGAGGCCTACCAACTACCGCTTGAACTGAAATACCTGCCCATCATTGAGTCTGCCCTGAACCCCAAGGCCGTCTCAAGAGTTGGTGCAACGGGTCTTTGGCAGTTCATGCTGGCCACAGGTAAGCAATACGGACTGGAAGTGAACTCCCTCGTCGATGAGCGTCGCGACCCCATCAAGTCATCGTACGCCGCCGCCCGTTATCTGAAGGCCCTCTATCGAATCTTCGGTGACTGGAACCTGGTCATTGCAGCCTATAACTGCGGCCCGGAAAATATCAACAAGGCCATCCGCCGTGCAAGGGCTGCATCGGGACATGCCAATGATGATACGCCCCTCACTGCAGCAGACAAGGACTACTGGCACATCTACCCGTATCTCCCGGCAGAAACACGTGGTTACGTGCCGGCCTTTATCGCTGCTAACTATATCATGACCTATTATTGCGACCACAATATATGTCCGATGACCACCCGTCTGCCGGCACAGACAGACACCGTCATAGTCCATCGGAACGTACACCTGGCTCAGATTGCCGCTGTACTGGGTCTCGACATTGATATGCTGCGCTCACTCAACCCCGAATTCCGTCATGACGTAGTACCAGGCCTTACCAAACCTTACGCCATCCGCCTACCCTTGGCCGACACAGGAAGATTTATCGACAACGAAGATTCTATCTATGCCTATCGTGCCGATGAGTTGCTCAACAAGCGCATCGAGGTAACCATCAATGACGATGTACCCACCTATACGAGCCGCAAGAGCAAAGTATCCCGCCGCAATGCCCGTACCTCCCGTAACAGACGCGTGGCGCGTCGGGGCAAAGCGACGACAGCCAGACGGAGTACTGCCGCCAAGCGCAAGACTACCACTGCCAAGCGCAAAACAAGCACTGCCAAGAAGCGTACGACCAGCAAGAGACGCAGAAGATAAGCAACTGAGATATGGATGAAGAGCAGACCAGACAAGAAGTCGAAGACGAGCAATTAATCAATGACGCGTTTCAGAAACTGTTGGACAGTTATCTGTCATCGCGTCACCGCAAGAAGGTCGATCTGATCACCAAGGCCTTCAACTTCGCACGCCAGGCACACAGGGGTGTCAGGCGATTGTCTGGCGAGCCTTATATCATGCACCCCATCGCTGTGGCACAGATTGCCTGCGAAGAGGTGGGGCTGGGTTCCACCAGTATCTGCTCTGCCCTGCTCCATGATGTGGTTGAGGATACCGACTATACTGTTGAGGACATAGAAAACATCTTTGGTCCGAAGATCGCACAGATTGTGGATGGACTGACCAAGATCAGCGGTGGCATCTTCGGTGAGCAGGCCTCTGCCCAGGCAGAAAATTTCAAGAAACTGCTTTTGACGATGAGTGATGACATCCGTGTCATCCTCATCAAGATATGTGACCGTCTTCACAACATGCGCACCCTGGAGTCACAGCCTGCCAACAAACAATACAAGATTGCCGGTGAGACGCTCTACATCTATGCGCCTCTGGCCAACCGCCTGGGTCTATACAAGGTGAAGTCGGAACTGGAGAATCTTAGTTTCAGATTCGAACATCCCGACGAATACAATTCCATTACCCAAAAACTTAAACTGACGCAACAGCAGCGTGAGCAGTTGTTCGAACAGTTCAAGGCGCCCATCAAGGAAGCCCTCGACAAAATGGGCATCGACTATGAGATCAAACAGCGTGTGAAGACACCTTATTCTATATGGAGTAAGATGCAGAACAAACACGTGACCTTTGAGGAAATATACGATATCCTCGCCGTCCGCATCATCTTCACACCAAAAGTCAGGGATGAGGAGGTCAACGAATGTTTCAATATCTACGTGGCCATCTCGAAGATCTACAAGTCGCATCCGGATCGTCTGCGCGACTGGCTCAGTCATCCGAAAGCCAACGGCTACCAGGCCCTGCATGTCACGCTGATGTCGAAGTCGGGCCAATGGATAGAGGTACAGATCCGTTCCGACCGTATGGATGAGGTGGCTGAACAGGGCTTCGCCGCCCACTGGAAATACAAAGATGGCTTGGAGGATGAAGAATATACTGAGGACGAGGCAGAATTGAACGACTGGCTCCGCACTATCAAGGAGATCCTTGATGACCCACAGCCAGATGCCATGGACTTCCTCGACACCATCAAACTCAACCTCTTTGCCAGTGAGATCTTTGTCTTTACGCCAAAGGGTGAGATCAAGACGATGCCAGCCGGTTGTACGGCCCTCGACTTCGCCTTTACCATCCACACCTTCCTCGGCAGCCATTGCATCGGTGCCAAGGTGAACCACAAACTGGTACCCCTCAGTCATAAACTGAACAGCGGTGATCAGGTGGAGATCCTGACCTCCAAGTCACAACATGTCAGTCCGGCGTGGATCAACTTTGTATCCACCGCCAAGGCAAAAGCCAAGATACAGGCCATCCTCCGCCGCGACAGCAGGGAGAGTCAGAAAGTCGGAGAGGATATCCTACAGGAGTTCCTGCAAAAGAACGAGATGGAAATGACACCAGCCGTCATCGACCAGTTGGCAGAGTTCCATGAGATTCCCAAACGAAACGACTTCCTGGTAGCCCTTGGTGAAAAGACTGTTTTACTCAGCGAAAAGGATATCGATGAACTGAAGGGCAACAATAAGAAGTCGGACACTATATCGGGCTGGCGCAAGTACGTGCCGTTCATGGGCAACAAGAAAAAGGAAGACATGCCCAAGCAGGACCTGTTTGTCGTACCGGAGAAGTTCAACAGGAAGAAACCTATTTACATCTCTGAGGACAACATCAACCAATACAAGTTCCCACGCTGCTGTCACCCCATCCCTGGCGACGACGCCCTCGGCTATATCGACAACAAGAACCAGATTGAGATACACAAACGCGCCTGTCCGGTGGCAGCCAAACTGAAGTCCAGTTACGGCAACCGCATCGTTGACATCAAGTGGGACATGCACAAGAAACTCTACTTCGACGCAACCATCCGCCTGAGCGGTATCGACCGCATCGGACTGCTCAATGAGGTCACCCAGATCATCTCCGCCCAGATGAATGTGAATATCCACACTGTCAACATCACCTGCGAAGGAGGCATCTTCGAAGGTTCCATCGAACTGCATGTCCACGACCGCGAAGACATGAAAACCATTGTTGACAACCTCAAGTCGGTTGCAGACTTAAAGGAAATCTCACAGATTATATAACACTCAACCATACCAAATGAAAAGACTATTCATTGTTTTGATTTCGTTTGTTGCAGCATGGTCTGCATCGGCAAACCCCATTTCGAAAGAGAGTGCACAGCAGAAGGCTGCCGACTTCATCAGTAAGAACAAGGCTCTTGCCAGAGGACACCATCAGATCAAACTGGCAAGCGCGTCAGACACCTATTATATTTTTAATATAGAGGCGAACGGCGGTTTTGTCGTTGTCAGTGGCGACGACTTGACACCGGAGATCCTGGGATATAGCGACGAGGGCTCCTTCGACAGCCAGGACATGCCAGACAACATGCGCTCTTTCCTGAAAAGCCTGGAGGAGCAGATTCAGGCTGTCAGGTCACGCAGCGTACTGGCTTCACCCCAGAAGACTGTCAGCGGCAAAGCCATCCAGCCACTGCTTGAGAACATCGCATTTAATCAGGGAGACCCGTATAACGGGAAGTGCCCTGTGTCAGGATCCACGAAGTGTGTGACGGGTTGCGTGGCAGTCGCCATGGCCCAGGTCATGCGATATTGGCAGCATCCCGCCCAGACGACGACAGCCATACCTGATTATACCATCAAATATACAAGCGGTTCCAAAACGTATTCCGGTTGGGATGTGACTACCATCGACTGGAACAACATACTCCCCACCTACAGCGGCAGTGAAAGTGAGACACAGAAAAACGCTGTAGCAACCTTACTGTCACTTTGCGGAACATCAGTCAATATGAGTTACGGTACCAGTGCAAGTAGCGCTTCATCCAGCAAAGTTCCTGATGCCCTCAAGACTTACTTCGACTATGATGCCAGTGCCAGAAAGATTGACCGTCTCCAATACAGGGTGGCAGAATGGAACCAACTTATCTACGACGAACTGCAGGAAGGCAGACCTGTGCTGTACAGCGGACAGTCGTCTGGTACAGGACACTCTTTCGTTGTCGATGGCTACGACAGCGACGACTACTTCCACATCAACTGGGGATGGGATGGTCATAAAAACAACTATTTCCTGCTTTCCGTGGTTGACCCAGGTGCCAACAGCGGCATCGGTGCCAGCAGTAGCAGCGACGGCTACGGCTTCAGCCAGGATGCCATCATTGGTATCCAGCCATCCACAGGTCAGACATTCGAGGAAACCGTTGTACTGACAGCCTATAGTTTTACGGCATATCAGTCAAAAGGTGAAACAACACAAAAGTCCTTCAACATAACAAGATCAGGCTCTACAGAGGATTTCACAGTCAACACATCCTTCGAAGTCAGAAACAGGTTAAGCACCACCTACTCTTTCGAAGTCGGAATAGGCGCGTTCAACTCCAAAGGAGAATTAGTTGCGGATGATATCCTGTTCTATCTGTCTGACTTGAAACCAGGATATGGAAATGAATATGCCCAACCCTTCAGTTTTGGCAAGAATCTGTCTGACGGCACCTATACCATCATGCCTATTAGTCGCAAGAAGGGTACCACCGAGTGGATCAAGGACTATGGTGCCGATCATTACAATATCACAGCCGTCATCTCCGGAAACACCTTGACTGTAAAGAATCCATATATAGACCTGTCGGGAACCGTCAAGGCCACTGGAAAGACAGAAAAGAGTTCGAACCTGCCTGTAGAATTTACCCTCACCAACAATGGCACTTTCTTCAATAACGAGATCTTCCTTTTCGTCAACGGAAACAGGAAAGGCGGTAAAGTCATTGAGGTCGAAGCAGGCAAGACGGTGACAGACCACTTCTCATTCATCCCGTCAGCGACAGGTAGTCACACCGTCGAAATAAAGTATATTTCTGGCTACAATAGTAGCAATAATCCCATTTATACGACGATTGTCTCTGCTAGCATCTCTGTCAAGGAACCTGCCCAGCAGAAGTTGGAAGGAACCATTGTCATGTCTAGTCTGAAAGACAACAATACCATTATGGGCAGTTCTATGAAGTTTACTGTTAAGATCACCAACCAACTTGATCAAGAATACGACAACAAGATTGATGTTATTATATGGAAACACGCGGGAGGCACCAAATACACTCAATTGTTGCAGGAAAGCAAAGATGTAAAGATTGCTGGTAAAGGTACTGCCAACGTGGAATTCCAGATAGACAATCTGGAGGTGGGCGTCAAGCATTGGCTGGAGATCTACTATTATTCCAAAGGGGAATCCACAGAGATGGATAATTGCAGTATTATCTATGACCTTGTGGAGGCAGATGGCTTTGGCGACACTAATGGTGATGGTCAGGTGAATGTTGCTGATATCGTAAAGATTGTGAACCGTATCAGGAATGGTGACAGCACGGTGAATGCGAAGGATATCACGACCATCGTGAACAAGATGATGGGGAAATAAAGTAAGTTTTTCCAATATCGCCCATAAGCCTGCCATTCGTATTTGATGGCAGGCTTTTTTGATAGGCGTTAAAACACAGGCATTTACATATTTTTAACTAAAAATATTTAAGGCATTTCTTTGTTGTATCAGATATTCTTCCTAAATTTGCGGCGGTGCATTGTATATTGCATGTAATCTAAATAACACTCTATAACTAATTTAAAGCAATTGTTTATGAAAAAGGTATTTTTACTTTTCGCTCTTTTGCTGACCAGTGTCAGTATTTGGGCACAAAAAAAGGCCACAGTTTATGTGGAGGATGGCTCCGTTCAGCCTACCATAGTGGCTGAAAAGGCATGGACACAGGAGTCTGCCTATTATGATGATGTGTGGTATTCTGATGGAACCGCAACAGTTTCTGTTGAAACAGGTCTTGGATTGATTATTGATTCTAATCCGCCAGAAGACGCAGGTCTTTGGGATGTTCAGGTGCCGATGATTGCACACATCCCAGAAGTATTGAACGGTGGAAAGTATGAGTTGGAATTTACTGTTAATGCTCCTGCCGAAGGTGAAATCCGCCTGGATTTCTGTAGTTGGGAAACGGATGCAACAAAAGATATTGTTCTCTATGTTAGTGAAGGAGACAATACATTCACGGTTGATTTCTCCGATTATCCTGGTTATGCTACCAATGCTATGATATTCTATCAGTGCGGTCATGTGCCTGGCAGACATATTATTAAGAATGTACAGGTACTTTATTATGGTGGCGGCACTTATGAAGAGGAGAGACATAATTACAGTGTGATCGGTACCATCGTCGGTAATTGGGATATCGATACCGACATGTATAAAAATGGCGGCTATTACTATACCGCAACCTTTGATAATGTTCCTGGTGGTTGTTATGAGTTCAAAATCCGTCAGGATTATGACTGGACTGTCAACTGGGGTCAGGATGGTGTGCAGGACGGTACGAACATTGAAGTTTGTTTAGAAAACGACGGTCGGATCACAATCAATTTCAATCCTACCACAGGTGAGATTTTATGCGAGGTTTCTACTAATATGAATCATACGCCTGGAGAGCCCGTCGATCCTTCACAATTTAAATTCCTGTCTGGCGCCAATGGCTTAATCGCAGGCTTTGACTATACAGGTGTCGAGGGCGGCTATCCTTTCTATGCAGGATTCGGTGATTATCAGGAAGGTACCGTCGAATGTACTGCCGATGGTATTGCAATTGATGTAGGTACAACTACTGGCAATTACTGGAACCCACAAATCATGGTTGTTCCTGAAGGTTATTTCGATCTTGAGGAAGGTAACGAGTACAAAATTGTCGTAACTGCTAAGTTCCCCACCAGTGGTACGCTTCAGATGAATATGGGTAGTTGGGGTTGTAATTACCAGTACGCTACAGATGTACAATCCACCGGAGAGTTCCAGGATGTAGAAATCTATTTCCCATATACTTGCACCACATCTGATAAGGATGCTCACTTATTGTTACAATGCGGTGACTTCCTTGGCACCACTATTGTAAAGAAGGTTGAGATTTATAACGTCAACGCAATACCTGTAGATACACTGCTTTATCAGTCTAAGGAATGGGCTGGTGTGGAAACATATCCGTATTATTACTCTGATGAAGAATACTACACCGCCACAATGGGCGAAGAGGGTCTGGAACTCTATAATGGCAGAGAAGGCTGGTGGACCCCCCTTGCAACCATTCTTGATGGTGCCACTTTGATAAAGGGTCATAATTACAAGGTCGTCGTCACCGCAAAGGTTCCATCTGAAAGCGATATGGAAATTCTCTTTGGCGACGACAACAGATGGAACGAATGGCGCAGTGCCCATGCATATGCCGGCGACGAATTCCAGGAAATCACATTTAGAATTTCCGACGTCGGTTCCACAATCAATCGTAATGCCAAAGTTAGAATACATGGTTATTCTTTAGGAACTACTATTATCCAGAAGGTGGAAATCTTTGATGTGGAAATTCCTGAAGTTGTT
>JAGCPK010000010.1 GCA_017965725.1 Prevotella sp. | reverse complement strand
CTCTACGGACTCTATCAGGGAAAGAAAGCCATTGCGAAGGAAGAACGGGTGTATATGGTGGAGGGCTATACCGATGTCATCGCCATGCACCAGTGCGGACTGGAGAATGTGGTGGCCAACTCAGGTACGGCTCTTTCCGTCTATCAAATCAAACTGCTCAGGCGCTTCACCCAGAACATCACCTTATTATACGACGGTGACGAGGCGGGTATCCATGCTGCCATGCGAGGCACAGACATGCTTCTGGCAGAGGGCATGAATATCCAGGTGCTGTTGTTGCCTGACGGTGACGACCCCGACTCCTTTGCCCGTAAGCATACCGCTACGGAATTCAAGGAATATATTGAGAAGAACGCTACGGACTTCATCTCTTTCAAGACCCGTCTCACGGTAGAGAATGTCACTGACCCTGTGAAGCGCAGTGAAGCCATCGGCGGTATCGTGAAGAGCATCTCCGTCATCCCTAATGAGGTGCTTCGCAGTGAGTATATGCATACATTTGCCATGCGCCTGCAATTGAAGGAGGATACTTTGCTGAACGCGATGAACGACATGATCCGTAAAAGCAAAGAGGAAAAAGAGAAGGAGCGTGAGCGCGACACGGTCCCTACACAGGATTCAGGGAATCCCAAGCCCCTCCAACAAGAGTATATCGGTCTGCACGGCATAGACGAGCAGACGCGGGAGGTGGAGCGACTGCTGATTCAGTCGGTCATCCGCAATGGCGAGAAGATTATCTTTGAGAATCTGGAGACAGAAGACGGTGGGCACATCAACATGAATGTGGCGCAGTATGTCAGTTATGATCTGGGGTCAGACAACATCCTGTTCCATGACGAGCGTTACAACCAGATCCTGCAGGAGGCTGTGGAGCACAGCGATGATGAGAACTTTGTCGCAGAGACCTACTTCATGCAGCATCCGGATGTCAACATCAGTCAACTGGCCACCCAACTGGCCATCGACCGTCATCAGTTGGGTAGGGGATTCCAGGTGAAACAGCGCGAGGGCAGTCTGCGCCAGCATGTGGAGCACCTGGTGCTCGACCTGCGTATGGACATCATAGATAAGCAGATCAAGGAGATACAGACCCAGATGCGACAGGCGGGCAATGACATGGAACTTATCAAGGAACTGATGGAGGAACTTAAGTCGCTTCAGGAATTGCGTAATGCGCTGGCGAAGCAACTGGGCAACGACTTGGTGGTGTAGTGAGGGATGATTAGTTGGAAACTCATATTGTTCACGTTCTATCAGGTGATTGTCATCATGACTATCATCCATGTGGTGATGGACAATCGCCAGCCTGCCAAGACGATGGCGTGGGCGCTGGTGATCTGGTTCATCCCCGTTGTGGGCATCGTGTTCTACCTCTTCTTCGGCATCAACACCCGCAAGGAACGGCTCGTCAGTCAGCGGAGCATGGACCAACTCTCCAAACGCTCGATGCTGGAGTTCGTCGAACAGAAGAATCTCCAGTTGCCAGAGGATTACAAAGCCATCATCGAACTCTTTGTCAACGAGAACTTCTCGTTGCCTTTCCAGAACAATGATGTGCGTATCTATACCGACGGCTATTCTTTCTTTCCTGCCCTGTTGGGTGAGATAGCCGCTGCGAAGGAGCATATCCATATCGACATGTATATCTTTGCCGACGATTCGCTGGGGCGTCTTGTGTCTGATGCCCTGATCGACAAGGTGCGCCAGGGCGTGGAGGTCAGGTTGATCTACGACGATGTGGGTTGTTGGAATGTCAAGCACAGTTTCTTTGAGCGGATGCGTGAAGAGGGTATCGAGGTGATGCCTTTCCTGCCTGTGCGCTTCCCCTCGTTCACGAGTAAGGTGAACTACCGTAATCACCGTAAACTCATCATCATTGACGGACGGACGGGATTCATCGGAGGCATGAACATTGCACTGCGCTATGTGAAAGGTACGGACACACAGCCCTGGCGCGACACGATGCTGCAGATCACAGGCAGTGGCGTCTATGGACTCCAGCGCGCCTTCCTCGTCGATTGGTATTTCGTGGATCGTACGCAGATATCCGACCGTAAGTACTATCCCAAGAGCATCGAGCCTGTCCTTAACACGACATTGATACAGACTGTCACCAGCGGACCTGTCACGCCTTATCCTGAGATTATGCAGGGAATGGTGCGTGTCATCCTCGCTGCCAAGCATTACCTCTATATCGAGACCCCTTACTTCCTGCCCACGGAACCAGTGCTCTTTGCCTTGAAGGCGGCAGCCCTTGCTGGCGTCGATGTGCGTCTCATGGTGCCTCTGCGCAACGATGCGAAGTTTGTGGAGTGGGCCAGTCGCAGTTATCTGCGTGAGATGGTGGATGCAGGGGTAAGGGTGTTGTATTATCAGACGGGATTCCTCCACTCTAAGTTGGTGGTCTGCGACGACGCCATCTGTAGTTGTGGCTCTACGAACATCGATTTCCGCAGTTTCGAGAATAATTTTGAGGCGAATCTCTTTATCTATGACAAGAAGGTGGCTGAGGAGATGCGCGATGTGTTCCTGGCCGACGAGGCTCAGTCGGTTCTTTTCACGGATATCCCCAAGCGTGTTCACCCTCGTTTCATGAAACG
>JAGCPK010000114.1 GCA_017965725.1 Prevotella sp. | reverse complement strand
TCTGCTGGGGACTCGGTGAGAGCGGTCAGCGCACCTACATCACCAGTTATACCTATACGAATATGATACACGCCCATCCAGATGCCGACGCGCTCCGTCATGTGTTCCTTGATGAAGGTGTGTCGCCGAAGCCTGATGAGGTCCGGCTGACCATTGAGGCCGAAGAAGACTCCATCCTGTTTACAGAGGAGAACACCGGTATCTGGGGATTCCGTTTCGGCGGCGAACTGGCATTCACCGATGGAAAGATTGAGGTCTGGAACACGGAGTCATTCGGCAGCAGTGGCGCCATGTATGTCATGTGCCGTTTCAACAAAGGTCTGTTCGAGCCAGCCATTCAGGAATCAGAGACCTTCGAACAGAAGAAAGAACAAGCCTTCGAGGGTAGTGACTATTATTACGATGATAACGACCAAGACTCATTAGAAGAGACCATCTTCGGTTTCCTCTATATCTTAAGTATGTTCGTCCTACCTATCCTGGGTGGTATCTGGTACTTCTTGTATGTCTGGCGTGCCAGAAAGAAAGTCAACAAGGATCTGCTCTGGTATCGCGACATTCCTCTGAAAGGCAATCTTCAGCAGGCCAATGACATCATCAATGCCTACAGGTATTTCGGTACCGACTACAACAACCTGCTCTCGGCCTGTATCCTGAAACTCATCAACATGGGAGCCATCACCATCGAGTCACGTCTCAACCAGAAAGGCAAGACGGAGCAGAACTTCGTCATCCACGAACTGAAGGATGTCAATGAGCAACCCATGTTGTTGCGTAAGGTACACAGCATCTTCAAGAGCGCGGCAGGCAGCGACACCATCCTCGAACCGAAAGAGTTGAAGACTTATATGCGTAGCAGTTCCAACGAGAGTGTCACCGACTCGTTCATCAACACCCTCCATACCAAGACGAGCATCTACCATTATAAGAACCAACTCGACGAGGTGCGCCAGGTGTTCGGCCTGAAGAAGTTCCTTCAGGAATTTACTTTGCTCGATGAACGTGGTGTCAACGAAGTGTCGTTGTGGAAAGATTATATGATCTACGCCACCCTCTTCGGCATTGCCGATCAGGTGATTAAGGACATGAAGAAGATCAACCCCGAATACTTCAACATGGATCAGGTGGCGGCTCAGATGGCTGACAATATGACGTTACCGATGATTTATTCGACGATGCATTCCAGCACGTCACGTGCGGTGGCCAACAAGGCAGCCCGCGAGGCACGCGCCTCAGGTCGTGGCGGACACTCCTCATGGGGAGGTGGCGGAGGCGGCTTCTCCGGAGGCGGCTTCGGCGGCGGCGTCAGATAAAAAATCTTCGCGAAAAATTTGGTCGTTACAAAGGATTTTCGTACCTTTGCAACGACTATTTTTGTTGAACACTTTAAAGACAATGCTATGGAACAACTACTCCATTATGTCTGGAAACACCGTATGTTCCCTCTCAAGGAACTGGAGACAAACGACGGCAAATTCGTCGAGGTGATTGACCCCGGCCTGCACAATCATAACGCAGGTCCCGACTTCTTCAATGCGAAAGTAAATATCGACAGGACCTTGTGGGTAGGCAATGTCGAGATACACGACAAATCATCCGACTGGTATGTCCATGGTCATGACAAGGATGCCCGTTACGACAATGTGATACTCCACGTGGCGGGTGTCATCGACACGGATGTAAAGAATTCCAAGGGGGAATATCTCCCGCAGATGCAACTCGACGTGCCACAGAACGTCAGAGAGCATTACGAAGAACTGCTGGCGACAGATAGTTATCCACCCTGCTATAAGGTTATTCCCGATTTGACGCGTCTGATGATACATGCATGGATGGCAGCCCTGCAGACGGAACGCCTGGAACAGAAGACGGAGGCGATACGTCACAGGGTGGAGTTGTGCGGCGGCTCGTGGGAGGATGCCTATTTCGTGACACTTGCCCGCAACTATGGCTTCGGTATCAATGGCGAGGTCTTCGAACAATGGGCACGCGGCATCCCGTTGAATGCTGTGGCACACCACCGCGACGATCTCTTTCAGATAGAGGCCATCTTTATGGGACAGGCAGGACTATTGGAACTGGAGGCGGTACCCGACTACTATCAGCAGACGGCACTCAACGAGGGCTATTTTGCCAAACTGCGGAATGAATACCTCTATCTGGCCCATAAGTTCTCTATGAAACCGATGGATTATAAACTATGGCGTTTCCTCAGACTCCGTCCACAGAACTTCCCGCATATCCGGATCTCCCAGTTGGCCAACCTTCACTACCAGCGCAAGGCGGGACTGAGTCAACTCATAGAGTGTGAGACCATCGAACAACTCAAGACACTGTTGAGTTCGCATGTGACACCTTATTGGGAGACACACTATACCTTCGGCTCTACCAGCAGCAAGAACGAAAAACACCTCTCTTACGGCTCGCTCAACCTATTGATGATCAACACCGCCATCCCTATGCTCTTCGCCGTGGGGCGACATCGTGGCAAGGAGGTGCTCTGCGACAGAGCCTTCGACTTCCTGGAACAGTTGAAGGCAGAGAATAACTATATCATCCGGATGTGGCAACAGGTGGGCCTTCCCGTCCAGACAGCGGGTGACTCCCAGGCCCTCATCCAGTTGAAGAAGGAATATTGCGACAAGCGCGATTGTCTCCGCTGCCGCTTTGGATACGAATACCTTAAAAGATAATGATGAACGAACAGGAAATTTTCTATGCAATGGCGCTGACGCGCCTGACGAACTTTAACTTCCAACAGGCGTTGGAACTGTATCGAATCGTAGGCAGTGCCCAACAAATCTACGAACATCGGAATGATATCGGTGACATCGTGGAAGACTGCTCCCCCCATCTGATGGAGGCCCTGAAAGACTGGAATGAGCCAATGAAACGGGCGGAATTGGAATTGAAATTCATGCAGGAGCATCAGATCCGTGCGCTCACGCTCAATGATGACGACTACCCCCAACGGCTCTGTGAGTGTCCTGATGCACCTATTATATTATATTATAAAGGTAATGCCGACCTGAACCAAGCCAAGATCATCAATATTGTCGGCACCCGCCAGTGTACGCAGTACGGACAAGACCTCATCCGCCGCTTCGTCAATGCACTCCGTGAACACTGTCCAGAAGTACTGATTGTCAGCGGACTCGCCTATGGTGTCGATATCAATGCCCATCGGCAGGCACTGGAGAACGGTTATCCCACAGTGGGTGTACTAGCACATGGTCTCGACCAGATATACCCCTACCGTCATCGTGAGACGGCAGCGAAGATGTTGGAACATGGTGGACTGCTGACGGAGTTTATGACACAGACGAATGCCGACAAGGCCAACTTCGTGCGTCGCAACCGTATCGTGGCAGGGATGTCGGATGCCTGCATCGTCGTGGAGAGTGCCGCCAAAGGTGGCGGACTCATTACAGCAGAGATCGCGCAGAGTTATGACCGTGCCGTCTTTGCCTTCCCTGGAGCCGTCGGCATGACCTATTCCGAAGGCTGCAACAATCTGATTCGCGACAATGTGGCCGCGCTGATCTCCAATGCCAAAGACTTTGTCAAGGCGATGGGATGGCAGGAGGAAGTACGGAGACAACAGGCTCTCGTCGATGGAATCGAGCGGAACCTCTTTGTCGATCTCTCACCTGAGGAGACAAGGATTGTCTGTCTATTACAGCAGACCAATGACCTCCAACTGAACATCCTCAGCGTGAAATCGGGCATCCCCATTGGACAACTCACCGCCCTACTCTTCCAGATGGAGATGAAAGGTGTCATCAAACCCCTTGCCGGCGGCATATACCATTTGCTTCTGTAAACTGTAAACCAAAAATTTGGTATTCTCCTAAAAAGGTACTACCTTTGCAGTCGATATGGAAAAGAATTATATTTTCGAGACACGGATGGCGGTGCGCGACTATGAGTGCGACATCGAAGGAATCGTCAACAACGCCAACTATCTTCACTATTGTGAACATACGCGGCACTTGTTTCTGAAACAGTGTGGGTTGAGTTTCGCGGAGATGCATGAGAAAGGCGTGGATGCTGTGGTGGCCAGGATGAGCATGCAGTTCAAGACGCCGCTACGGCCTGACGATGAGTTTGTATCGCGACTGAGACTCACCAAAGAAGGTATCAAATACGTGTTCCACCACGACCTCTATCGCGAGAGCGACGAGAAACTCTGTTTCAGGGCACAGGTGGAACTCGTCTGCATAGTTAACGGGCGCCTCTCAGGCAGTGAGGACTACGACCGTGCCTTCGCACCGTATATATCCGCAAGGTGCTCTTCATAAGAAAAAGGTATAAAACGCTTGACGTTTATAGATTTTTTTCGTACCTTTGAGACTGCATCTCGAAGTTAGGCTGCATCTCGGAAATGCAAATAAATCCGTTTTTATTTTGCATTTCGCTCGATTTGCACTAACTTTGCACCCAAATTACAGAGACAGATGATGAAATTAGACGAATTAGACAAAAAGATACTGCGCCTGATAGCAGCAGACGCGCGTATCCCTTTCCTGGAAGTAGCACGTGATTGTGGTGTGAGCGGTGCTGCCATCCACCAACGTATTCAGAAGCTGAATGGTCTGGGTGTGCTCAAAGGCTCACAGTTTATCATCGATCCAGAGAAACTCGGCTACGAGACCTGTGCCTATATTGGGTTGAATCTGAAGGATCCCGAGACCTTCGATGAGGTGTTGGCAAAACTCAAGGAGATACCGGAGGTGGTGGAATGTCACTATACGACAGGAAATTTTGATATGTTCATCAAGATCTACGCCATCAACAACCATCATCTGTTGACAATCATCCACGACAAACTACAGCCGTTAGGACTCGCCAGAAGCGAGACGTTGATCTCATTCCACACAGCACTGGACAGGCAACTTCCTATTGCCGACCTTCCTATCGGTAAGGAAAACGAAGAATAATAGAAAAAGACATGAATATTGAAGCATTGATCAGCAAGGCTGCAGGCGAAGCCGTGAAGGTCCTCTATGGCATGGAGGCAACGGAAAAGATGTTGCAGTTGCAGAAGACGAGAAGCGAGTTTGAAGGGAACCTGACATTGGTGGTGTTTCCTTTTGTCAAGGCAGCCAAAAAGAGTCCTGAGCAGACAGCCCAGGAGATTGGCGAATATCTGCAAAAAAACTGTCCGGCAGTGGAGAAGTTCAATGTGGTGAAGGGCTTCCTGAACCTCAACGTAGGTGACGGTGCCTGGCTGCAATTGCTCGAAGCCATCGACAAGGATGAACACTTCGGCACCAAGCAGGCCACAGACGACTCTCCTCTCGTGATGATTGAATATTCCTCACCCAATACGAACAAGCCCCTGCATCTGGGTCATGTCCGCAACAACCTCTTAGGCTGGAGTCTGGCACAGATCATGGAGGCCAACGGCAACAAGGTGGTAAAAACCAATATCGTAAATGATCGTGGTATTCATATCTGTAAGTCGATGCTCGCCTGGCAAAAATGGGGTAACGGTGAAACACCTGAGTCGAGTGGCAAGAAAGGTGACCATCTCATCGGCGACTACTACGTAGCCTTCGACAAGCACTACCGCGAGGAGATCAAGGAACTGGTGGCCCAAGGCATGGATGAGGAAAAGGCCAAGCAGGAGGCTCCGCTCATCAAGGAGGCTCACGAGATGCTGGTGAAATGGGAACAGAACGACCCCGAGGTACGTGCCCTGTGGGAGAAGATGAACTCCTGGGTATATGCCGGCTTCGACGAGACCTACAAGAAGATGGGTGTCTCGTTCGATAAGATCTACTACGAGAGCCAGACCTATCTGAAGGGAAAGGCGAAGGTGGAGGAAGGACTCGCCAAAGGCCTCTTTGAACGCCACGAAGACAATTCCGTTTGGGCTGACCTCACCAACGAAGGACTGGACCAGAAACTGCTGTTGCGTAGTGATGGTACTTCTGTCTATATGACACAGGACATCGGCACAGCTGAGATGCGTTTCCAGGACTACCCCATCGACAAGATGATCTATGTGGTAGGCAATGAGCAGAACTACCACTTTCAGGTGCTCTCGATCCTGTTGGATCGTCTCGGATTCAAGTGGGGCAAGGAACTGACACACTTCTCTTACGGAATGGTGGAACTGCCCAACGGTAAGATGAAGAGCCGTGAGGGAACGGTGGTAGATGCCGACGACCTGATGGCACTGATGGTGGAAGATGCCTACAAGACCTCGATGGAACTGGGCAAATTCGACGACATGACTGAAGAGGAACGTCGTGAGATTGCGCGCATCGTGGGTATGGGTGCCCTTAAATATTTCATCCTGAAGGTTGATGCCCGCAAGAATATGCTCTTCAATCCGGAGGAGAGTATCGACTTCAACGGTAATACAGGCCCCTTCATCCAGTACACCTATGCTCGTATCCGCTCAATTCTGCGTAAGGCCGAAGCAGAAGGTCTGAAGTCTGCAATAGCCCAGGTATCACTTGCAGAGAAGGAAACTGAACTCATCCAGAAGATGAATGAATTCGGTGCTGCTGTGGAACAGGCAGGCAAGGACTATTCGCCCTCCGGCATCGCCAACTACTGCTATGAACTGACGAAGGTCTTCAACCAGTTCTACCACGACTACTCCATCCTCAACGAACCCGACGAACAGAAAAAGGCCGTACGCCTCGTACTCGCCAAGAATGTCGCCAAGATCATCAAGAGCGGTATGGGCCTGCTGGGCATCGAAGTGCCTGAGCGCATGTAAGACAGCTGATGGCAAAACTCGTTAATCCCCCTACAAATCGTCATGACACCGTACTTCCATTACCTTTGGAGGTACGGGCAGACGCTTGGGCGGTGGATGCGGCTTGTAGCGGGAACCCCGGACCGATGGAATACCAGGCCATTGACCTGCAGACTGGCTATCAGGTTTTTCACTTCGGACCCATTCACGGCACGAACAATATCGGGGAGTTTCTTGCCATCGTTCATGCTCTCGCCCTCTGTTGGAACCAAGGACTACACAACAAGACCATCTACTCAGACTCCTACAATGCCATCCTCTGGGTGAACAAACGCAAATGCAAGACAAAACTGGAGCGCACACCCCAGACAGAACAACTCTATCAGATCATTGTCAGAGCCGAGAACTGGCTTCAGACCCACAATTTCCGTAATCCTATTATCAAATGGGAGACCTCGAAATGGGGCGAGGTACCTGCTGACTTCGGCAGAAAATGAATGATTTTAGTTATCTTAGGTTTTCCTAAGATTGCCTATATATTATTATCCGATTACCATTGTAATCATGGCTGTCTGTCACGACAGCATTGGCGGGAATCTGTGGGGCACGGGTGCCGTCAGAGACCGTCATCGTCGTGTTGGTCTCCACACGTATTTCATCCCAAAGCCCTTGAACTAAAAAGGATCGCAAGGTTTCGGCTCCTCCCTCGACAATCAGTGACTGGACATTATGGGCATGCAGACTCTCCAAGTTCAGCGGATGCGTCCTGTCGATGACCAGTCGCTTCGGATTAGGCCCACACCACTCACGCACCGTCAGTTGCGGATGATCACGCTCCTCCGTGACTCGTCCGACGAGAATGGCATCCTCCTCGGCACGAAGTTTGTGACTGAGCATCTTCGTGAAAGCATTGGAGATCTGTGTCGGCTGATGATGATCGTCAATGAAACCATTGGCTGTCTGTGCCCACTTCAGAATGATATACGGACGCTGTTCACGATGGAAGGTCAGGAAACGACGGTTCAAGTCCTTACATTCCTCTTCGAGCACACCGACCTCCACCTCTATGCCAGCCTTACGGAGTTTTTTGATACCACGTCCCTGCACCTCGGCAAACTCGTCGATACAGCCTACCACCACCCGACGCACACCTTTATTAATAATAAGGTCGGCACAGGGTGGTGTCTTGCCGTAATGGGAACAAGGCTCCAGAGAGACATAAATCGTGGATTCTGGCAATAGGGCCTCATCCTCCGGGCGCACGGAAGCAAAGGCGTTTACCTCAGCATGACCCTCGCCACAGCGTACATGATAGCCCTCGCCGATAATCCGTCCGTCGGCAGACACAATCACTGCCCCAACCATCGGGTTGGGTTTTGCGTTCTGCCTTCCGTTCTGCGCCAGTTGCAGACAACGGCGCATGTATTTCTCGTCGGCAGTCATGATTACTCCTCAACGGGAGAGAAATCACTCTTGCCTACGCCACAGATGGGGCATACCCAGTCCTCGGGAATGTCTTCGAATGCAGTTCCGGGAGCGATACCGCCATCGGCATCACCCTCTGCAGGGTCATACACATAACCACATACGTCGCAAACATACTTCTTCATAATCGTACTTGTTTTTTAGTTATTAATGATGGTTGTTATTCTCTCAACAATCCGCTCTGGCGGAATGTTCTTTAAGCAAGCATAGTCGCCACGCTGACAGGGCTTCTGTCCGTAGATGCTGCAAGGGCGACAGTCCAAGTCGAGTTGGATAGCATTGTCCTTGGGCTGGTTGAATCCCATGAAGCCGGCGTATGGATGAGTGGCTCCCCAGACGCTGACCACTGGCACAGCCGTCAGTGAAGCCAGATGCATATTGGCAGAGTCCATCGAGAGCATCACGTCAAGGTGACTCATAATGATGAGTTCCTGATACATGTTCTCACTGTACCGGCTGGCACTGATACACTGCCGGTACTGGGCGCACCAAAGACTGAAATATTTGTCTTCTTGTTCGCCTCGTCCGAAAAAGAAGATACGGCATTGAGGATACTTCTCCAAGAGTTGGTAGATGACCTGTTCCATCAACCGTGGGGGATATATCTTTCCCTCATGCGCAGCAAAGGGTGCAATGCCTATCCACTGTTCGAAACTCTTCTTCGGTCCAATCTCCTTAGGCAACAGATTCAGATTGCCTCCCTCCTCAGGGAAGATGGAACGGAACTGAGAGACATCAACAGGATAACCCAGACGCTCAAACACCTCTATATAATTATTAAAAGAGGTGGGGAGTTGTTTTCTCGTCTTTTTCTTTTGGGACACCAACTGACGACGACTCTTGCGATGCTTGTTGATATGCTCCACCCGATAGCGCCCCAGGTTGAAGCGCATGCGCAAATATTCAGAGCGGAGCACATTATGGAGATCAGCCACTTTCGTGAACTGCTTCGCCACCAGACGGCGGTAAAGAGCATTCAAACCCCTGATGCCATGATACTCCGACTTCAGGTCTGCCTCCATAAAATTGACATTGGGAGCGAGATCAGCGAACAGAGGTCGAGCAAATTTACGACTCAGCACCGTGATGCGGATATTGGGATACTGGTGTGCCAATGACCATACCACAGGTACAGTCATAGCCACATCGCCTAATGACGAGAAACGGATAACCAGTATATGCTCCTTTTTCACTTCTTATAGAATATCGGATTCG